>JAEWEJ010000330.1 GCA_023389455.1 Actinomycetes bacterium
GACGTGCGCCGGGGTCGACGTGCGCCGGGTGCGACGTGCGCCGGGGTCGACGTGCGCCGGGTGCGACGTGCGCCCGGGTGCGACGTGCGCCCGGGTCGACGTGCGGCAGGGCACGTGTGGCCGGGCACGTGCGGCAGGGCGCGTGCGCCCGGGACGCCGTGCGTGCCGACGTCGTGCCTACGGGCCGTCGCCCGTCGCCGTTCGGTCTCGTTGGCGTGGCCGCCCAGCCTCGCTCGAGACGGGCGACATCTTGCTCCTCCGTGCGACGTCTGCCAAGACCCCTCGTGACCTTTTCTTGACCTCCGGGTGCGCGCAGGGCAAGAGCACCCCGCAGAAATGTCCGTGTGTAACGAAGATGTGAAGATTCTCACCCTCGTCTGCCGCTCGTCCCGGTCAAGGAGCAGGATGCGTGGTGGCCGCCCAGCCTCGCGCCCAACCCGCACCGCCACGCGTCGTCGCACGCCGTGCGCGCGTTCGCCGCTGAGCAGTCAGCGCCGAGTCGGTCGCGCGGAGTGGTCAGCGCCGATCCGGTCGCGCTGAGCCGTCAGCGCGGAGCCGTCCCGGCGTCCAGCCGTCAGGGCGACCCGGGCGCGCTCGACCCGATCCGCGGGAACGGCGTCAGCGAGAACGCGACCTCGACGGGGACGTCGAAGAACTGCGCGATGCGCAGCGCCAGGTGCAGCGACGGGCTGTACTCGCCGCGCTCGAGGTACCCGACCGTCTGGTAGTGCACGCCCAGGGCCTCCGCCAGCTCGCGCCGGCTCACCCCGCGCTCGGCGCGCAGCACCGCGATGCGGTTGTGCACGGTCTCGCCGCCCGCGGGGCGTCGTCGCCCGTCGTCGGCCACGCCCGGGGCGACGTCGTCCTGCGCGACGTCGTGGGCCGCGCCGTCAGCCACGCTGCAGCGCCGCCTGGACGCGCTCGGCCAGTGCGCCGGCCGTCTGCCGGGCGTGGGTGCGGCGCAGCAGCAGCGGCGCCGCCACCAGGCCCGCGACGGCCCACGCGAGCAGGACCAGCGTCGCGATCTCGGGGTGCCAGGCGCCGCCGATCTCGAGCGACTCGGCGCCGGCGGGCAGCGTCGTCGCGCGCAGCCCGTGCGCCAGCCAGTAGAGCGGGAAGACCTGCGCGACACCCTCCGCCCACGGCGGCACGGTCTGCGGGCCGAAGACGCCGGAGACGAAGGCGAGCGCGACGATCGGGGCCATGACGAACAGCATGACGCGCGTCGGGCGTCCGGCGAGCGCACCGCCCACGATGCCGAGCGGGAGGATCGCGAGGGTGCCGAGCAGCAGCCACCCGACCATCGCGGCCCAGCCCGCCGCGCCCTGGTGCATCGGGTCGCCCAGCAGGAAGGGCCACGGCAGCAGCAGGATCGCGAGCATCGGCAGCGCGCCCAGCAGCTGGCCCACGACGACGCCGACGGTGTAGGTCGTCGTGCCCCGCGGGGTCGTGCGCAGCCGCAGGAGGGTCCCGTCCTCGGCCTCGGCCGCCAGCGCGAACGCCGGGCCCATGGCCATGCCGAACAGCACGACGGACCCGAGGATCCCGGGCAGGGCGAGGTTCGGCAGGGTCAGGCCCCCGCTCCCGGGCACGACCGTGTCGCGCTGGGAGACGAGGTAGACCAGGATCGCGAGCCCGATCACGACGTTCCAGCCGATGTCCTCCGGGCTGCGGAGCATGTGACGGAACTCGGTCACCCCGCGTCGCAGGCCGAGCCGGACGGCCCACGGCAGGGGAGCGGTGGCGCTCATCGGGGCACCTCCAGGTCGCGGCGGGCGGTGCCGGCCTCGTGCCGGCGGACGATCTGCAGGTAGGCGTCCTCGAGGCTCGCGCGCACGACCTCCAGGTCGTCGACCCCGCCGCGGGCGAGGAGCTCGCGCGTGAAGGCCACGGGGTCGTGCGTGCTGTGCACGTGCCGGGCGCCGTCGGCGCTCCAGCGCACCTCCGACGGGCCGGCGACCTCCCGGGCGACGGACGCGGGGCTGCCGTCGGCCACGATGTGCCCGCCTGCCAGCAGCAGGATCCGGTCGGCGACGACCTCGGCCTCGGCGAGGTCGTGCGTGGTGAGCAGGACGACGGTGCCGTCGCGGTCGACCACCTCGTGCACGATCTCGTGGAACTCGCGGCGCGCCGCGGGGTCGAGGCCGGCGGTCGGCTCGTCGAGGATCAGCAGGTCGGGGCGCCCGACGAGCCCGACGGCCACGTCGAAGCGACGGCGCTGCCCGCCCGAGAGCGTCGCCATCCGCTGGTCCGCCGCGTCGGTGAGCCCGACGCGCGCGAGCAGGTCGTCGACGGGCCGCGGCCGGGTGAACCCGGGACGGGAGTACGGCTGGTACGACTCGGCGAGGTGCCCGAGCAGCTCGCGCACCCGCCAGCGGCGGTGGTCCCGCCACGACTGCAGCACCACGCCGATGCGGGCGCGCCAGGAGTCGTCGCCGTGCTCGGGGTCGGTGCCCAGGACCGTCACGGCGCCCGCGTCGCGGCGGCGGAATCCCTCGACGACCTCGACGGTCGTCGTCTTGCCGGCGCCGTTGGGCCCCAGCAACGCGACGACCTCGCCGGCCCCGACCTCGAAGTCGATGCCGTCGAGGACGGTCCGTCCGCCGTACGCCATGCGCAGGTCGGTGACCCGGATGACGGTCTCGCCCGATACGTCCATGTAGCAGGTCTACTACATGGTGTCGTACTCGCGCTACGGCTGGGGCGCGCCGATCGGTGAGGAGATCACCCAGCGGTGACCGAACGGGTCGACCAGCCACCCGCGTCGCTCGTCCCCCTGGTCGCTCGGCTCGCGGTCGGCGGTCGCCCCGGCGGCGACGGCCTGCGCGTACGCGGCGTCGACGTCGGCCACGGTGAGCGCGACCGACCCCGACGCGTGCCCGAGTGCCGCGGGCGCCCAGGCGCCGTACTCGTGCGCCTCGTCGGACAGGAAGAGCGGTGCGCCGTCGATCGAGAGCGCGGCGAACCCGACGCGACCCTCCTCCTCGTCGCGCTCACCGACCTCGACCGCGCCGAACGCCCTCGCGTAGAAGTCGATCGCCGCGTGCGCGTCGTGGACGGTCAGGTAGGGCGTGATGGTCGTCATGGCGCCTCCTCGTCGAGCCGCGCCGGACCCGGTGCCCGCGTCCGTGCCGGCCGAGTGGAACGTACTGCGCCCCGCTGACACCCGCGCCCGGGCGGGTCCCGGGCGTGGGTCCGGGGTGATAGGACGTTCCCATGACGACTGCCACCGACGACGGCGACACCCCCGCCGCCACCCCGTTCCACGACGTCGACGACTACATCGCGCTGCCGCGCCTGTCGGGTCTGGTGCTCTCGCCCGACGGCACCCGCCTGGTCACGGCCGTGCAGACGCTCGACGCCAAGCGCACCGCGTACGTGACCGCGCTGTGGGAGGTCGACCCCACGGGCGAGCGCCCGGCGCGCCGCCTGACGCGCTCCGCCAAGAGCGAGGCGTCCGCGGCGTTCACGCCGGGCGGCGACCTGCTGTTCACCAGCGCACGCCCCGACCCGGACGCCACGGACGCGACCGACGACCCGAGGCCCGCCCTGTGGCTGCTGCCCGCCGACGGCGCCGAGGCGCGCGTGATCGCCGACCGCGCGGCAGGCGTCGGCGGGGTCCGGGCGGCCTCGGCCGCCCCCGCGGTGCTCGTCGTGTCCGACGTGCTGCCCTCGGCCGCCGACGACGAGACCGACGAGCGGCTGCGCAAGGAGCGCAAGGACAAGAAGGTCGCCGCGATCCTCCACACCGGCTACCCGGTGCGGTACTGGGACCACGACCTGGGCCCCGGCTCGCCGCACGCCTTCGTCGCCACGCTCACCGACGACGTGGCCGCGCCCCTCGCCGGCCAGCGCGACCCGCGCCTCGCGCTCGCGGACGTCACGCCCGACGCGGACGTGGCCCTGCGCGAGGAGTCCCCGACGCTCAGCCCCGACGGGCGCACGGTCGTCACGGCGTGGCACCGGCCGGGCGCGCGCGGCGTCCTGCGCATGCAGCTCGTCGCGATCGACGTCGAGACGCGCGAGCGTCGCGTGCTCGTCGACGACGCGGGCGGCGACCTCGCGCACCCCGTCGTGTCGCCCGACGGCCGGTGGGTGGCCTACGTCCGCGAGACGATCTCGACGCCGCACCAGGCGCCGCAGGTGCAGCTGTGGGTCGTGCCGCTGGAGGGCGGCGAGGCCCGCCACGTCGCGGCCGCGTGGGACCGCTGGCCCACCGACCTGGTGTGGCTGCCGTCGTCCGACGCGCTGCTCGTCACCACCGACGACGACGGTCGCGGCCCCGTCGTCCACGTGGACCTGGGCACCGACGCGGTCACCCGCCTGACCAGCGACGACGCCACGTTCGCGAACGTGCAGGTGGCGCCCGACGGCCGCACCGCGTACGCGCTGCGCACGTCGTACCTCGCCCCCGCGCACCCGGTGCGGATCGACCTCGCCGCTGCCCTCGCGGACGGGCCCGTCACCGCCGAGCCGCTGCGCTCGCCCGCGGCCGACGTCCCCCTCCCGGGCCGCCTGGAGGAGGTCGTCACCACCGCCGCCGACGGCACGCGGGTGCGCGCCTGGCTCGCGCTGCCCGACGGCGCCGGCCCGGACGCGAAGGCCCCGCTGCTGCTGTGGATCCACGGCGGCCCGCTCGGGTCGTGGAACGCGTGGTCGTGGCGCTGGAACCCGTGGCTGCTCGTCGCGCAGGGCTACGCGGTGCTGCTGCCCGACCCCGCGCTGTCCACCGGCTACGGCCAGGACTTCATCCAGCGCGGCTGGGGGGCCTGGGGCGCGGCGCCCTACACCGACCTCATGGCCGCCACCGACGCCGCGCTGCAGCGCGACGACGTGGACCCCGAGCGGACCGCCGCGATGGGCGGGTCGTTCGGCGGGTACATGGCCAACTGGGTCGCCGGGCACACCGACCGGTTCCGCGCGATCGTCACGCACGCGAGCCTGTGGGCCCTCGACCAGTTCGGCCCGACGACGGACGCGTCCTACTACTGGCAGCGCGAGATGACGCCCGAGATGGCGCTGGAGAACTCGCCGCACCGGTTCGTCGCCGACATCGTCACCCCGATGCTCGTCATCCACGGCGACAAGGACTACCGCGTGCCGATCGGCGAGGGTCTGCGCCTCTGGTACGAGCTGCTGTCCGCGTCCGGCCTGCCCGCCGACGACGAGGGCCGCACCCCGCACCGGTTCCTGTACTTCCCGGACGAGAACCACTGGATCCTCACGCCGCAGCACGCGAAGGTCTGGTACGGCGCGGTCGAGGCGTTCCTCGCCGAGCACGTGCTGGGGCGCACGGGCGACGACGCGGTGGCCTACCCCGAGGTGCTGGGCTGACCGTCGGACGCACGACGGCCGGCCCACCTGCGCGGTGGGCCGGCCGTGCCGTCGTCAGGGCCGGCGTCGCGTCGCCGCGACGGCCGACGCGGGCCTCAGAGGTCCGCGGGGTCCACCAGGAAGTCGGCCTCGTCGGCGACCTCGCCGCCGACCACCGCCTGCAGCGCCTTCGCCACGCTCGCCACGAGCGGTGCCGAGCGGCTCCGGGCGACGCGGTGCTCCAGCGAGGGCTTCTCCTGCTCCATCTGCTCGATCTCGAACGGTTCCCAGCGCACGCGGTACGCGACGACGCCGTCCTTCGTCCAGGGCAGGTCCTCCATGAGCGGCGGCAGCTGCTCGCAGGCGGCGACCTCGACCGCGAGCATGCCGTCGACGCCCAGGTCCACCAGGACACCGAACGCCTCGGCCGGCGGGGGAGCGGCGAGCATCAGCTCGTCGTAGGCGTCGGCCTCGGCCATCAGCCGGTTGCGCTCGTCCTCGTCGGCCACGCCGTGCAGCTCGAGCGCCGCCCGCAGCCCGGAGCCGCCGGACTCGGGGGCGCCGCCGACGGCTCCCTGCGACCCGCGCCCGGCCAGCACGGTGGGACCGGCCCAGGACCCCGGGGTGGGGACGGACAGGTACGCGCGCGGCTGGACGCGCTGGACGACGGCGAGCACGTCCGCCGGCTCCACCCACCGGTCGGTCAGCACCGTCAGGTCGGTCGCCGCATCGGGGTCCGGGGTGAGGACCACACCGGTCTGCGTGCGGACGGCACCGCCGAGGCGCCGTGCGGCGGCGACCAGCCACTGCAGCACGCGCTCCTCCTCACGGACCGGGAGCCCGTCGGGGAACGCCCGCTTGAACCCGTCGCGGTCACCGCCCGGCCAGGGGCGCTCGCCGCGCTCGCGCGGCGCGTCGAGGAGCCACACGGTGACGGTCGAGGCCGGCAGGCCCAGCGCGATGGCGTCGTGCTGCTCGATGCCGTAGGGCCCGGCCAGCGTCGACAGGCGGGCGAGCCGCAGCGCGAGGACGGGCGCCGTCCGGCGGCCGACCGTGCGGATGCCGAACGCCGCGGTGACGGCGGGGATCATGCCGGTGCGCGGCGCGGTCTCGGGAGCCGGGGCGTCCTCCCAGCGCACGTTGCGGAACCGGCTCGCGGCGAGGACCTCGATCTCCTCGGTCTCGATGCCGTCGGGCAGCGCCAGCAGGTGGACCTCGGTCAGGACCGGGTCGTCGAGCGCGAGCACGGCGGTGGGCGCCGCCATCAGACCTCCGTCCGGTGGAAGCCCTGCCAGGACCGCGACGCGGTGGGGCCGCGCTGCCCCTGGTAGCGCGAGCCGTAGGCGGCGGAGCCGTAGGGGTTCTCCGTGGGCGAGGTGAGCCGGAAGAAGCAGAGCTGACCGATCTTCATGCCGGGCCACAGCAGGATCGGCAGGGTGGCGACGTTCGACAGCTCGAGGGTCACGTGACCCGTGAAGCCGGGGTCGATGAACCCGGCGGTCGAGTGGGTGAGGAGGCCCAGACGCCCCAGTGACGACTTGCCCTCGAGGCGGGCCGCGATGTCGTCGGGCAGCGTGACCTGCTCGTACGTCGAGCCGAGCACGAACTCGCCGGGGTGGAGCACGAACGGCTCGCCGTGCTCGACCTCGACCAGGCGGGTGAGGTCCGGCTGCTCGGCGGCCGGGTCGATGACGGGGTACTTGTGGTTGTCGAACAGCCGGAAGTACCGGTCGAGGCGCACGTCGATGCTCGACGGCTGGACCATCGTCGGGTCGTACGGGTCGAGGGCGACCCGGCCGGCCTCGAGCTCGGCGCGGATGTCGCGGTCGGAGAGCAGCACGATCCCACCGTAGTGGAGGGGCGCGGTGCCCTGGACGGGCCTTCCGGACGGGTCGCGGGGGCCGCTGTGGGTGTGCACCGTGGCGGAGCGGGTGCGGGGACGAAAGGTGATGGGGCGTTCCCGGCGGGAGCCCTTCGGGATATGCTGTGCCCGCTGCGCTGTGGGAGCGCTCTCGCCGAGTCAGGGCGATGCGCTTCGACGACGAGCCCGAGCGGGCTGCGCCCCGATGTAGTTCCGTAGGACGACCAGGTACCTGAGCAGGGTCGCTGACGCCTGGCGTGCACCGCACCGGTGCCGCCGCGGTGCCGGACCGTGCGACGAGGCACGAGAGGCATGCGATGCGGTTCGGCCACTTCGACGACGAGGCGCGCGAGTACGTCGTCACGACGCCCCACACCCCCTACCCGTGGATCAACTACCTCGGGTCGGAGCAGTTCTTCTCGCTGCTCTCGCACCAGGCGGGCGGGTACTCCTTCTACCGCGACGCCAAGATGCGCCGGCTCACCCGGTACCGCTACAACAACATCCCCGCGGACGCGGGCGGGCGGTACCTGTACGTCAACGACGGCGGCGACGTGTGGACCCCGTCGTGGCTGCCGGTGAAGGCGGACCTCGACCACTTCGAGGCGCGCCACGGCCTGGGCTACTCCCGGATCACCGGTGAGCGCGGCGGGCTGCGCGTCGCGACCACGTTCTTCGTCCCGCTGGGCGAGAACGCCGAGGTGCAGCGCGTCGCCGTGACCAACACGTCCGACGTCGAGAAGACGGTCACGCTGTTCTCGTTCGTCGAGTTCTGCCTGTGGAACGCGCAGGACGACCAGACGAACTACCAGCGCAACCTCTCGATCGGCGAGGTCGAGGTCGAGCAGGACGGCCCGCACGGCTCCGCGATCTACCACAAGACCGAGTACCGCGAGCGGCGCGACCACTACGCCGTGTTCGGTGTGAACACCCGCGCGGACGGCTTCGACACGGACCGCGACACGTTCGTCGGCGCGTACAACTCCCTCGGTGAGGCGGCCGTGCCGCGCGCCGGGGAGTCGGCCGACTCGGTCGCGTCCGGCTGGTACCCGATCGGCTCGCACTCGGTGCGCGTGACGCTCGCCCCCGGCGAGACGCGCGACCTGGTCTACGTCCTGGGCTGCCTCGAGAACCCGCAGGACGAGAAGTGGGCCGACGACGACCACCAGGTCGTCAACAAGGAGCGCGCCCACGCCCTGCTGGGGCGCTTCGCCACCGCGGAGCAGGCGGACGCCGCCGTCGAGGCGCTGCAGACGTACTGGACCGACCTGCTGTCGACGTACTCGGTGCGCTCGAGCGACGAGAAGCTCGACCGGATGGTCAACATCTGGAACCAGTACCAGTGCATGGTCACGTTCAACATGTCGCGCTCGGCGTCGTACTTCGAGACCGGCATCGGCCGCGGCATGGGCTTCCGCGACTCCAACCAGGACCTGCTGGGCTTCGTCCACCTGGTCCCGGAGCGTGCGCGCGAGCGCATCATCGACATCGCGTCCACGCAGTTCGAGGACGGGTCGGCGTACCACCAGTACCAGCCGCTGACGAAGCGCGGGAACAACGACATCGGCTCCGGCTTCAACGACGACCCGCTGTGGCTCATCGCCGGTGTCGCGGGCTACGTCAAGGAGACCGGGGACTTCTCGATCCTCGACGAGCCCGTGCCGTTCGACAACGAGCCGGGCTCCGAGGTGCCGCTGTTCGAGCACCTGACGCGCTCGTTCGAGTACACGGTCAACCACCGCGGCCCGCACGGTCTGCCGCTCATCGGGCGCGCGGACTGGAACGACTGCCTCAACCTCAACTGCTTCTCCACCGAGCCGGGCGAGTCCTTCCAGACGACGGAGAACCAGGCCGGCGGCCACGCCGAGTCCGTGTTCATCGCCGCGCAGTTCGTGCTGTACGGCGAGCAGTACGCCGAGCTCGCGGAGCGCCGGGGGTTGTCCGAGGTCGCGTCGCAGGCCCGCAAGGTCGTCGGCGAGGTCCGCGAGTCCGTCCTCGAGCACGCGTGGGACGGGCGCTGGTTCCTGCGGGCGTACGACTTCTACGGCAACCCCGTCGGCACCGACGCCAAGCCCGAGGGCAAGATCTGGATCGAGCCGCAGGGCTTCGCCGTCATGGCCGGTATCGGCGTCGGCGACGGCCCGGAGGACACCGACGCGCCGGCCATCAAGGCGCTCGACGCGGTCGACGAGATGCTCGGCACGCCTCACGGCCTGGTGCTGCAGTTCCCGGCCTACACCACGTACCAGATCGAGCTCGGCGAGGTCTCCACCTACCCGCCCGGCTACAAGGAGAACGGTGGCATCTTCTGCCACAACAACCCCTGGGTGATCATCGCCGAGACGGTCGTGGGGCGCGGCGACAAGGCGTTCGACTACTACAAGCGCATCACCCCGGCGTACCGCGAGGACATCAGCGACGTCCACAAGCTCGAGCCGTACGTGTACGCGCAGATGATCGCGGGCAAGCAGGCGCCGCGCGCCGGCGAGGCCAAGAACTCCTGGCTCACGGGCACGGCGGCGTGGAACTTCGTCGCCGTCTCGCAGTACCTGCTCGGCGTCCGTCCGGACTGGGACGGCCTCGTCGTCGACCCCCAGATCGGCCCCGACGTCCCGTCGTTCACCGTCACGCGCGTCGCCCGCGGTGCGACGTACGAGATCACGGTGACCAACTCGGGTGCGCGCGGCTCGCGCGGCTCGCTCGTCGTCGACGGGACCCCCGTCGAGGGCAACCTCGTGCCCTACGCGCCGGCGGGCAGCACCGTCCGCGTCGAGGTCACGCTCTGACCGGCGCGTCCGCGCGCCCGGTGCCGACAGCAGGGGGCTGCCACCGATGACGATCACCGCACAGATCACCGAGCCCGCGCCGGCCGCACCGGCGGTGGCGGCGCCGCCCGGCGCCGTCACGCTCCGCAACGCCCGGTGGGAGGTCGACGTGCTGCCCGGCACGGGGGCCTCCCTCGGGGCGGGGCGCATCCGCACGTCCGACGGGGTGTGGCGCGACCTGCTGCGCCCCACCCGGCGGACGTCGTCCGGCGACCCCGAGAAGTGCGCGAGCTTCCCGCTGGTGCCGTGGTCGAACCGCATCCGCGACGGCGTGCTGCCGTTCGCGGGGCGGCGGTGGCAGCTGCAGCGCAACGCGGCCGACGGCACGGCGATCCACGGGGCCGTGCGGTACGCGCACTGGGACGTCGTCGAGCACAGCGACACCGCGGTGACGCTCGCCGTCGACACCTCCGCACAGATCGGCATCAACTTCCCGTGGCAGTTCGGCGCCACCGTGCGGTACGCGGTGGAGGGCGACGCCCTGGTCGTCACGACGTCCGTGCGCAACACCGACGTCGAGCCGTTCCCCGCCGGGTTCGGGCACCACCCGTACCTGAGCCGTGCGCTGCTGCCCGTCGGCGCGCCGATCCGGGAGTACCCGCCGACCGCGGGCCCGCTCCTGCGGGTCCCCGCGCACGCCGGCTACCGCCTGACGAACGCGCTGCCGGACGGCCCCGCCGGTCCGGTGCCGCCGCGCGCGGACTTCCGGGTCGCGCGCCCGCTCGGCTCGGCGTTCGTCGACGACGTGCTCACCGACCTCGAGCCGTCGGCCCCCGTGCACGTCGAGTACCCGGACGAGGGCGTCGCCGTCGACCTGACCATGGACCCCGTGTACCGGCACCTCGTCGTGTACGCCCCGCGCCGGCGCTGCTACTTCGCGGTCGAGCCGGTCACCCACGTCAACGACGGCTTCCGGCTGCACGAGCAGGGCGTCCCGGGCACGGGCGTGTTCGTGCTCGAGCCGGGCGAGGAGCGCTCCGGCACGTTCCACCTCGGCGTGCGCGTCTGACGAAAAGCCCTGGCGTCGCGCGGCCGCGCGGGCCACGGTGACGGGATGACCACGACCGACCCGGCCACGACGACGTGGCGCGTCCAGCCCGCGCCGCCCCTGCCCGCGTCCCCCGAGGACCCGGGCGCCTGGGCGTACGCCGGGATGTGCGAGATCGAGCGCCTGGACGAGCTCGACACGTGGGGGTGGAGCGACCTGTGGGCGCCGCTGCACGTGCGGCTGCCGCTGCTGCGCCCGACGCCCTACTCGCGGACCCGCGTGTGGGTCGCGGTCCGCGGCGACGGTGGCGACGCGCGTGACGTCGTCGGCTACGCGGCGCTGTCCGAGCCGCTCACCGCGAACCAGCACACCGCGCACGTCGCCGTGGGCGTCGCGGCGCCGCACCGAAGGCACGGCGTCGGGGACGCGCTGCTGCGCGCGGCGACCGAGCAGGCCGCCGCGGACGGCCGGGGCACGCTGCACGCGTACACGTCCCACAGCCCGGAGCCGGAGCCCGGTGCGGACGCGCTGGAGTCGCCCGTCGGCAGCGGCCGCGTGCCCGTCGCGGACGCCGGCGTGCGGTTCGCCCGGGCCCACGGCTTCCGCCTCGAGCAGGTCGAGCGCTACTCCGTCCTCGAGCTCGGCGACGAGCACGGCGCGGGCACGCCCGAGCTGACCGCGCACCTGGCGGCGGCGCGGGCCCGGGCGGGCGAGGAGTACCGCACGCACACCTGGCTCGACGAGCTCCCGGACGACCGTCTGGAGGACGTGGCCCGGCTGTACACGCGCATGAGCACGGACGTGCCGATGGGCGCCCTGGACGTGCAGGAGGACCCGTGGGACGCCGACCGCGTCCGGGCGATGCTGCAGCGCGTCGCCGACGCGGGACTGCACCAGCTGGTCACGGTGGCCGAGCACGCCCCGACCGGGCGTCTCGTCGCGTTCTCGGTCCTGCAGGTCCCGCACCCCGACGTGTCGTTCGCGTTCCAGGAGGACACGCTCGTGCTGCGCGAGCACCGCGGGCGCTCGCTCGGCATGCTCGTCAAGGCCGTGAACCTCGAGCGGCTCGACGCCTGGCGTCCGGGCGTGCGGCGTGTCCACACCTGGAACGCGCAGGAGAACGGCCACATGCTCGCGATCAACGTGGCGCTCGGCTTCCGGCAGGCCGGCGTCGCCGCCGCGTGGCAGCGGACGGACCCGGACCGCGCGACCGACGCCTGACCGGGTGGGAGGGTGGTCGTCGGCGTCGGCGTCGGCGTCGGCGGCAGGGACGGCGGTCGCCGGTCGGCGTCGCGGGTGGTCGTCAGTGCGCGTGCGCGTGGTGGTGCCCGGGCCGGCCCGGCGGCGTGCCGACCGCGGCGATCGCGGCGACGACCGTCGTCACCGGGATCGCCAGGACCAGGCCCGTCGCACCCGCCAGGGTCCGCACGATCTCCTCGGCGAACGCCCCGCTGGTGAGGGTGACCAGGACGGGCTGCCGGTACAGCTCGAGCAGCAGGAGCAGCGGCAGCGACGCCCCCGCGTACGCGAACGCGATCGTGTAGACGGTCGAGGCGATGTGGTCGCGGCCGATCCGCATCCCGCGCGCGGTGAGCGTGCGCCACGACGCCGAGGGGTCGGCGGCGCGCAGCTCCCACACGGCGGACGCCTGCGTGATCGTGACGTCGTTGAGCACGCCGATGCCCGCCAGGACCACGCCGCACAGGAACACCCCGCGCAGCACGCCCGCGCCGTCCGCGCCGAGCGCACGGGCCAGCGCGAACGTGTCCTCGGAGGTCACGGGCTGCAGCCGCGCCGCCTGCGCGCCCAGCACACCCAGCCCCGTGACCATGGCGAGCCCGATCAGCGTGCCGACGAGCGCCGTCGTGGTGCGCAGCGAGACCCCGTGCGCCAGGTACAGCACGACGACGACGATCGCGGTCGAGCCCGCCAGCGCGACCACCAGCCCGTTCTGCCCCGCCACGAGCGCCGGCAGCACGTAGACCCCCAGCACGGCGAACGCCATCCCCAGCCCGATCAGCGCACGGAGCCCTCGCAGGCCGGCCACCAGCGTCGTGACCAGGGCGAACGCGAGGGCGAAGGTGCCGAGCGGCAGCGTGCGGTCCACGTCGTGCCACGCCCACACCTCGGGGTCGCCGTCGGTCGCGGGGTACTGCTCGAGCAGCACGCGCGTGCCGGGCGGCACGTCCGTGACCTGCGTGCCCGACGTGGCGAAGACCTGCACCTCGCGCCCGGACGACGTGCGCGCGGTGACCTCGAGGCACTCGACGCTCCGCGGGACGGTCCCGTCCGGCAGGACGTCCTCGATCGTGCCGTCGCACGAGCGCATCGTGGAGTCGACCACGCGTGCGCCGACGAACGACGCACCGGGGTCCACCAGACCGGTCTCCGGCCCGTCCCCGCTGGGCCACGTCAGGGCGATCCCGAGGACCGACGCGACCGCCGCCACCGCGACGACGACCGCCAGCACCCTCCGCGTCGTCCTGGACCGCACGCGCGCGTCGCCCGGCACGGGAGCGTCGCCCGCGCCGTGCGTAGCGGCGCCCGCGCCGTGCGGACCGGGCCTCGTGCCGTGCGCTGCCGGGTCGGTGCTCGTGCCGTGCGGGTCCGGGG
>JAEWEJ010000391.1 GCA_023389455.1 Actinomycetes bacterium
GTCGCCGCCCGCCCCGTCGCCGCCCGCCCCGTCGCCGCCCGCCGCGCCGCGGGCACGCTCGGCACGCCGCTGCGCCCGCTCCGTGGCACGCTGCCGCTCCTTCACGCTCTCCTCGTCGGAGCGCCGCGCTGACTCCTCGTCGAAGGTGAGGTTCTCGCCGGTCTCCGGGTCGAAGATCAGCAGGCGCGCCGGGTCGAACCACAGCTCGGCCGCGTCGCCGTCGCGGACCCGCGCCTCCGATCCCAGTGCGGCGACGAGCTGGGTGCGCATGCCCTCGCCGTCCAGGTCACGGTCGAGCTCCTCCAGCGTCTTCTCGACCGAGGCGTGCGTCTCGAACGGCACGTACGCGTACAGCTCGGCACCGAGCCACTCGACCACGTCGACGTCGGCCTCGAACGTCACGCCCTTGTCACGGGTCTCGTCGTCGAGCGTGTCCGCGTCCTCGAGGTGCTCGGGACGCAGCCCGACGATCACCACGTCCCGCCCGCCGATGCGCGCGCGCAGGTCGTCCGTCAGCGGCACGTCGGCCAGCGGCAGCCGCAGGACGTCGCCCTCGACCTGCCCGGGCAGGAAGTTCATGGGCGGCGACCCGATGAACCCGGCGACGAACAGGTTGACGGGCTGCTCGTACAGCGCCCGCGGGCTGGCGACCTGCTGCAGGACGCCCTTCTTCAGCACCGCGACCCGGTCCCCCAGGGTCATGGCCTCGGTCTGGTCGTGCGTCACGTAGAGCGTGGTGGTGGCCAGGCGCCGCTGCATGCGCGCGATCTCGGTGCGCATCTGGCCGCGGAGCTTGGCATCGAGGTTGGACAGGGGCTCGTCGAAGAGGAAGGCGCGCGCGTCGCGCACGATGGCGCGGCCCATGGCGACGCGCTGGCGCTGGCCGCCGGACAGGTTCGCGGGCTTGCGGTCGAGGTGCTCGCGCAGCTCGAGGGTGTCGGCCGCGCGCTCGACCCGCGCGCGGACCTCGTCCTCCGAGTACGTGCCCTTGTCCAGCCGCAGCGGGAAGGCGATGTTCTCGTACACGCTCAGGTGGGGGTAGAGCGCGTAGTTCTGGAACACCATCGCCAGCTTGCGGTCGCGCGGCGCCTTGTCGTTGACCACGTCGCCGTCGATGGTGATCTCGCCGTCCGTGATGTCCTCGAGCCCGACGACCATGCGCAGGAGCGTCGACTTTCCGCAGCCCGACGGCCCGACGAGGATGACGAACTCGCCGTCGTCGATGTCCAGGCTGACGTCGTTCACGGCCGGGTACCCGTCGCCGTACTCCTTGACGACGTGGCTCAGCGTGATCGCTGCCATGACGCTCCTCCTCCTGCGACGGCGGGTCAGCCCTTGACGGCGCCCTGGGTGAGCCCGGCGACGATCTGGCGCTGGAACAGCAGGACCAGGACGACGACGGGGATGGTGACGATGACGGCGGCGGCGGAGATGGCCCCCGTGGGCTCCTCGAACTGCGAGGCGCCGGTGAAGAACGCGAGCGCCGCCGGGACGGGACGGGCCCGCTCGGTGGACGTCAGGGAGATGCCGTAGACGAAGTCGTTCCAGGCGAGGAAGAACGCGATGATCGCCGTGGTCGCCACGCCGGGCCCGGCGAGCGGGACGATGACCTTGCGGAACGCCTGCGCCGTGCTCGCGCCGTCGACCTGCGCGGCCTGCTCCATCTCCCACGGGATCTCACGGAAGAACGCGGTGAGCGTCCAGATCGACAGCGGCAGCGTGATCGACAGGTACGGGATGATCAGGCCGGGCCAGGTGTCGAACAGCCCGATCGAGCGCCAGATGTTGAACAGCGGCGTGACGATCGAGATGACCGGGAACATCGAGACACCCAGCGCGAGGCCGAGGACCAGCGCCTTGCCCGGGAAGTCGAGGCGCGCGACGGCGTAGGCGCACAGCGCGGCCAGCACGACCGCGATCGCCGTCGCGATGAGGCAGATGCCCACCGAGTTGCGCAGGGCCGGCAGGAACAGGCCCGACGCGTCGCCCGTGGTGATGAGCTGGTAGTTCTGCCACGTCACCGCCGACGGCAGGAACGAGCCGTTGTCCAGGTCGGAGGGTGCCTTGAGCGACAGCGACACGATCCACACGACCGGGAACAGGCAGTACAGGAAGATCAGCAGCCCGCCGACCCACCACCAGACCTTCGACCGCGCGTTCATCGTCCCGCCCTCGTCGACGCCGCCAGGTTGACCTTGAACCCCTTGACGAACAGCAGCGCGATGAGCGCGACGCAGATGGTCAGCAGCACGGACACGGCCGAGCCGATGCCGATCTCGAGGCGCTGGATGGTCTGCCGGTAGGCGAGGAACGACACCGACTCGGTGCCGGCCGCGCCGTTCGTCATGATGAAGATGTTGTCGAAGATGCGGAACGCGTCGAGCGCCCGGAACAGCAGCGCGACCATGATCGCGGCCTTCATGTTCGGGATCGTCACGCGCCTCATCCGCTGCCACCACGTGGCGCCGTCGACCTTCGCCGCCTCCTGCAGCTCACCGGGGACCTGCGCGAGCCCGGACAGGAGCAGCAGCGAGATGAACGGTGTCGTCTTCCAGATCTCCGAGATCGAGATGACCGTCACGGCCGTGCCGAACGACGCGAACCAGTCGAGGTCGTCCGGCACGAACGGCAACCAGGTGTTCACGAACCCGCTGGTGATGTCGAACATGAACCGGAAGGCGAAGGCCGAGACGACCGTGATGATCGCGTACGGGATGAGGATCGCGGTGCGCAGCGCGGGTCGCAGCGTGCTCAGCGCGTTGTTCATCACCAGCGCGAGCGCGAACCCGAGGACGAGCTCGACGACCACGGTGACGACCGTGATGAGGACGGTGACCCCCAGGGCCTGCCACCAGATGGGGTCGGACAGGATCAGCGCGTAGTTGCCCAGGCCGACGAACGCCCGTGCGTCGGGGTTCGTGAGCTTGTAGCTGTACAGCGAGTCCCAGACGGCCTGCAGGATCGGGTAGCCGACGACGGCGACCAGCACGAGGATCGCGGGGGCGCACAGCAGCAGCCCGAGGCGGGCCTCCTGACGGGCGCGGTCGGAGCGGCGCGGGCGCCGGGGCGGCCCGGTCGGGTCCGCCGTCGACGCGGCGACGACGCCGGTGGTCGCGGTGGTCACAGCAGTGCCCTCCCTTGCAGGACGTCGAGGACGAGCTGGTCGGCGCGCCCGGGGCTGCGGTCCGGCGACACCCCGCGCGGCGGGTGCCACGTGCGCTGCAGGCTCGTGGACACCTCGTTGTAGAACGGCGTCTGCGGGCGCGGCGCGGCGTTCTGCAGCGACTCCTTGATGAGGTCCGCCATGGGGAACTCCTCCTGGACCTCCGGGTCGTCGAACGCCACGAGCGACCCCGGCGGGTTGCCGTCGGACAGGTAGAACTGCGCCTGCTTCTCCGGCTGGACGATGCACTGCGCGGCCTCGAAGGCCAGGTCCGGGTGGGCACTGAACGCGCTGACGCCGAGGTTCACGCCGCCGTACGGCGGACGGGCCTGCTCACCGGCCACCGACTGGGGGTACATCGCCCACCCGTAGTCGTCCAGGACCGCCTGGTCGAGCGTGCCCGCCTCGACGGCCGTCTTGGCCCGCTGCCAGACGAACGGCCAGTTGACCATGAAGCCGGCGGAGTCCCCCTCGAACATCGAGGCGTTGATGTCCTCGTCCGCGTTGGACAGCTGCGCGCCGCCGACGCCCGCCGCGGCGAGGTCGGAGATGATCTGCGCCGCCGTGCGTCCCGCGTCGGTGTCGAGGTCCGGGACCACCGCCTGCGGGTCCTCCTCGTCGGGGTTCTGCAGGATCTCGCCGCCGGCGGACGTGACCAGCGCGTTCACCCAGACCGTCAGCGACTCGGCCCTGGTGCCCTGCACCGCGACGGTCACGCCCTGGTCCGCGGCCGCCTGGATGATCTGGTCCCACGTCACCGGCTGCGTCATGTCGAGACCGGCGGCCTCGGCGACCGACTTGCGGTACCAGAGCAGCTGCGTGTTCGCCCAGAACGGGACGGTCACGAGCTCGCCGCCGAACGAGGCACCCGCGACGGCACCCTCGGCGACGTCCTTCGTCACGGCGTCGGCGACGTCGTCCGGCACGGGCGCCAGGAACCCGGCGTTCGCGAACTCGGGGATGAACGGCGGGTCGATGCTCATGAGGTCGATCGACGTGTCGCCCGCCGCGAGACGACGCACGAGCTGCTCACGCTGGCCCGGGGCGTCGCGCGGCTGCAGGACCGTCCTCAGGACGTAGGCGCCGTCGGACTCCTCCGTGCACTGCTCGGCGATGCGCGCGGTGCCCCCGGAGTCCGGGTTGACGTACCAGGCGATGGTCGGCGGGCCGGACTCGGCCGTCGAGCACGCGGCCAGGGGGGCCGCGAGCACCAGGGCGAGCAGTGCAGTGGGGCGTCGCACGGTGGACCTGACCTCTCGCTCCGTCGGGAAGGGCCGGACGCACACATCCGACTACGACCTGCAGGGTTCCGCCACCGGAGAGCCCGAGGACGGCCGCGTGGCACCGCCGCGGAGCACCCCGCGGCGGTGGAAGGATGAGGGCCATGACTGACACGAACGGTCCCGACGTCGCGACCGCCGACGCCCAGCCCGAGTACCGCATCGAGCACGACACCATGGGTGAGGTCCGCGTGCCCGCCCACGCGCTGTACCGCGCGCAGACCCAGCGCGCGGTGGAGAACTTCCCGATCTCGGGGAGCACCCTGGAGCGCGGGCACATCGAGGCCCTGGCCCGCGTCAAGAAGGCCGCGGCCCGCGCCAACGCCGAGCTGGGCGTGCTCGCCCAGGACGTCGCCGACGCGATCGCGGCCGCCGCGGACGAGGTCGCGTCCGGCGCGCACGACGCGCACTTCCCGGTCGACGTCTACCAGACGGGATCGGGCACCAGCTCGAACATGAACACCAACGAGGTCCTCGCGACCCTCGCCACCCGCCTCCTGGGCCGGCCCGTCCACCCGAACGACGACGTCAACGCGTCGCAGTCGTCGAACGACGTCTTCCCGACGTCGGTCCACGTGGCCGCGACCGCGGGCGTCGTGCGCGACCTCGTCCCCGCGCTCGAGCACCTCGCCGGTGCGCTGGAGGAGAAGGCGACCGCGTGGGCGCAGGTCGTGAAGTCGGGCCGCACCCACCTCATGGACGCGACCCCCGTGACCCTGGGCCAGGAGTTCGGCGGGTACGCGGCCGCCGTGCGCTACGGCGTCGAGCGCCTGCAGGCCGCGCTGCCGCGCGCCGCCGAGGTCCCGCTGGGCGGCACGGCCGTGGGCACCGGCATCAACACGCCCGCCGGGTTCCCGCAGCGGGTCATCGCGCTGCTCGTGGAGGACACGGGCCTGCCGCTGACCGAGGCGCGCGACCACTTCGAGGCGCAGTCCGCGCGCGACGGCCTCGTGGAGCTGTCCGGCGCGCTGCGCACCATCGCGGTGAGCCTGACCAAGATCTGCAACGACCTGCGGTGGATGGGGTCCGGCCCGAACACGGGCCTGGGAGAGATCTCGCTGCCCGACCTGCAGCCGGGCTCGTCGATCATGCCGGGCAAGGTCAACCCGGTCGTCCCCGAGGCCGTGCTGATGGTGTGCTCGCGGGTCGTCGGCAACGACGCGACCGTCGCGTGGGCCGGCGCGAGCGGCACGTTCGAGCTGAACGTGCAGATCCCCGTGATCGCCTCGGCGGTGCTCGAGTCGATCCGCCTGCTGTCGAACGCGTCGCGCGTGCTGGCCGACCGCACCGTGGCCGGCACGACGCCCAACGTCGAGCGGGCGCGCGCGCTGGCGGAGTCCTCGCCGTCGATCGTCACGCCCCTGAACCGCGTGATCGGCTACGAGAGCGCCGCGAAGATCGCCAAGCACGCCGTGCAGGCGGGCGTGACGATCCGCCAGGCGACGATCGACCTGGGCTTCGTCGAGGGCGGCAAGCTGACGCTCGAGCAGCTGGACACCGCTCTCGACGTGCTGGCGATGACGCGCCCGCCGCACGCCTGATCGGCCCGCACGTGGGCCGGTCGGGTGCGGCCGGCCCACGTCCGCGCGCGAACCGGCACGTCGCGCGACCCAACCTTTCGTGTCACCCGAACGAGTGCTGAGACCCCTGCCACCTGCAGGTTTCCCTCGCCTAGCATCGCCGTGCGGTCGCGCGACGACGACGGCGCGGACGAGAGGCGAGGCACATGGGGTGGCGGTCCGAGGTTCTCCTGGGGCGCCTGCGCGACCAGGCCACGGTGCTCGCCACGGTCACCCTCGTGACGTTCGTCGCGACCACCCTGCTCGGTACGTTCGCCTTCCTGCTGCACGTCACCGGCGACGCCGCGGTGGAGGCCGCGCTCGATCGCCAGCCGGACTCGGCGGTCACGCTCGAGGCGTCGGTCCGCATCACGACGAAGGACGCCGGTGCGGCGGTCGACGCCGCACGCAGCGCGCTGGCCGCGACCCTGGGCGACGTCCCCTCCGACGAGGCGCTGTGGCTGACGGGCCGGATGTGGTGGCTGCCGGCCGACCAGGAGGCGGGGACGCCGCCGCTCGCGTACCCCGCGAGCACGCCCGCCGTGCCCGAGCACGCCGACCTCGTCACCGGCACCTGGCCCACCGCGGCCCGCGACGACGCCGGACGCCTGCAGGTCAACGCACCGCACGCCGCGGCGCAGCGGTTCGGCTGGACGACCGGCTCCGAGGTCGCCGTCCGCACGGCCGGCGGTCAGGCGACGGACACCTGGGTGGTCGTCGGGACCCACGAGCTGACCGGCGGCGGCGACCAGTGGTCGCGCGACCTGCTGCGTGGCGCGGGCCACGTCGCCGAGTACCCGCTGCCGGGCAGCATGGGGCGGATGACGGCCGAGGCGTGGGGGCCGATGGTCGTCGCCCCCGCCGCGCTGCTCGGGCCCGCGGTCACCGAGACCGCGCACCTGCTGGTGACGCCCGACCTGTCGGCGGCGAGCCCCGGCGCGCTCGCCGAGGTGCGGACCGCGCTGGACTCCGCCCAGGTGGAGCTCACGGCGACCCTGAAGGACGCGGGCGTGAGCGGCGTCGTCCAGACCCGCCTGGGCGGCACGATCGACGCCGCGGCCCGCGAGCTGGCGGTGACGCGCATCGGCGTGGTCGTCGTCGGGCTGCTGCTGGTCGTGCTCGCGACCACCGTGATGCTCCTGGCGGCCCGGCTGCTCAGCGAGCGCCGCGCCGCCGAGGGCGCGCTGCTCGCCGCGCGGGGTGCGGCGCCCGTGCAGCTGCGCTCGCTCGCCGTGCTCGAG
>JAEWEJ010000138.1 GCA_023389455.1 Actinomycetes bacterium
GAGCGGACGACGGGATTCGAACCCGCGACCCTCACCTTGGCAAGGTGATGCTCTACCACTGAGCCACGTCCGCGCGTCAGTTCCGCCGTTTTCACCGGCGTTCCTGGTGCGTCGAAGACTCTAGACGACAACATCGGTGAGAGTCCAACCGGCCCTCGACGAGCGTGTCCCCGGGGCCGTCCGCAGGGCCCTGTGACCGGCCCGGACGCCCGGCGCCGCTGGGTAGGTTGGGCCCGTGCCGAGCCCGTTCGCATCCTCCGTCGTCGCCCCCGGTGAGGCGTGGTTCAGGGGGCACCACGCCCGGGGGGTGCTCGAGCACGCCGATCTGACGGCCCGCCCGGGTGCGTTGGCGGCACCGGGCTGGTGGGCGGTGGTGGGGGAGTTCGAGGGGCGCGTCGACGCGTGGCGCTTCGCGGACGTGCGCGCGCAGGGCGTTGCGCAGGGCGCTCCGGAGGGCTGGAGCGGGCCACCACGAGGTGCCTGGACCTCGTCGCTCGACCGCGCCGCCTACCTGCGTGCGGTCGAGCGCGTCCGTGCGCACGTCCGCGAGGGTGTGGTCTACCAGGCCAACGTCTGCCGGGTGCTGTCCGCGCCCCTGCCCGTGGGAGGCAGCGGCGAACCCTCCGCGCGTGCTCTGGCGGCGCGTCTGGCGGCCGGGAACCCGGCCCCCTACGCCGGTGGCGTGCACGTGCCCGGCGGCGGTCCCGTGGCCCCGGGATGGGTCGTCACGGCGTCCCCCGAGCTCTTCCTGCGCGTGCGCGACGGCGTCGTCACGTCAGCCCCCATCAAGGGCACCGCCGACGCGCCGGACGGGCTGACCGCCAAGGACCGCGCCGAGAACGTCATGATCACCGACCTCGTGCGCAACGACCTGCAGCGGGTGTGCCGCCCGGGCACGGTGCGGGTGACCGACCTCCTGGCGACCGAGGAGCACCCCGGGCTGGTCCACCTCGTCTCCACCGTCGCCGGCGACCTGCTCCCCGGTGTCCGTGACGCCCCGGACGGGCTCGCGCAGGTGCTCGCGGCCACCTACCCGCCCGGGTCGGTGTCCGGTGCGCCCAAGAGCTCCGCGCTCGACGTGATCGGCGAGCTCGAGCCCGTCGCGCGCGGTCCCTACTGCGGACTCGTCGGGTGGGTCCACGTCGCGGCCGACGGGACGTGGTCCGCCGAGCTCGCCGTGGGCATCCGCACGTTCTGGTGGCGCGAGGACGTCCTGCGCTTCGGCACCGGGGCGGGGATCACCTGGGGGAGCGACGCCGCGCGGGAGTGGGACGAGACCGAGCTGAAGGCGGCCCGACTCGTCGCTCTCGCGTCGCGCTGACGCTCCCGGCGCCGGTGCGACGCCGGTGGCAGGATGACGCCGTGGACGTGACGATCTGGGTCGACGGCAGGCTCCGTCGGGTGGACGAGCCGGTGCTGACGGCGGTGGACCACGGTGTGACCGTGGGCGACGGCGTCTTCGAGACCTGCTCGGTGCACCACGGGGTCGCGTTCGCCCTCACGCGGCACCTGGCCCGCCTCGAGGCGTCCGCGCGCGGCCTGGGCCTGCCGCCGCTGCCGATGGACGAGGTGCGCGCCGGCGTCGACGCGGTCCTCGCAGCCGCGGGGCCGGGCGCCGGGCGGCTGCGGGTCACCGTGACCGGCGGGCCCGGGCCGATGGGGTCGCACCGCCTGCCGGTCGAGGAGCAGAGGCCGACCGTCGTCGTCGTGGCGTCGCCCGCCGCCACGGCCGAGGTGGCGCGTGCGGTGCGCGTGCCGTGGGTCCGCAACGAGCGCTCGCCCCTCGCGGGCCTGAAGACGACGTCCTACGGCGAGAACGTGGTGGCGCAGGCGCGTGCCCGCGAGCACGGCGCCGACGAGGCGCTGCTCGCCGACACCCGCGGTCGCCTGTGCGAGGGCACCGGGTCCAACGTGTTCGTCGAGACCGGGGGCGAGCTGCTGACGCCGTCGCTCGAGACGGGCGCGTTGGCGGGGATCACCCGCGACCTGGTGCTGCTGTGGGGCCGCGAGGCCGGCCTACCCGTGCGGGAGGCGGAGCCGGACGAGCTGCCGTGGGGGGTGCTGGACGCGGTCGCCGGCGGCCGCGCGCACCTGGCCCTCACCGGGTCCGTGCGCAACGTGACGCCCGTCGTGCGCCTCGACGACGTCGACGTCGCACCGGGACCGCTGTCGCTCGAGGTGCGGCGCCTGTTCCTCGCGCGGCAGCAGGACGACCTCGACCCCTGACGGCTCGGCCCGGACGCACGACAGCCGGCCCCGCAGGACGGGACCGGCTGGGTGTCGTGGCGGCGGCGCCGCGGGTCAGGCGGTGAGCAGGGCCGCGATGAGCGCGGTGATCTCGCTCTCCATCTTGTCGGACTCGGCTCCCACGGGGACGAGGGCCTCGGTCGCGGCGAGGAACCGCAGCAGCGGCTCCGTCGGCGCCGCCAGCAGCGCGCTCCCCTCGACGCCCGAGAGCGACACGAGGGTGTAGTCCGGATCGTCGTCCCGCCACACCTGCACGTCTCCGGTGCCGGCGGGGGCGTCCGCGACGGCGTGGACCCCCTGGACCAGCAGCTCGCGGCCGAGGAGCCACGTCGACATGGTGTGCGCGCCGGTGAAGACGGCGCGCACCGTGTAGGGGTCGGTGGTGCGGAAGCAGAGCTCCGCGGACACCGGAATGACGGTCGCGTCGGACCCGATGAGCTGCATGGCGACGACCTCGATGACGTCGTACGACGAATCCGTCATCGGGTCCTCCAGTCGCATGGATGGGCCCGCACGGGCCGTGGACTCACATCATGGCAGGACCGATGTCCCATTGGACCGTTGCGTGACCACAGTTCACCCGCCCGGACCCTTTCAGTTCTCTGGAAAACGTTGCACATGCCACTCCCGGGGGTCCAGGTGGCCCGTGACGGGCGTCGTGACGGCCGTCGGAGCGTGCGACGCGCCGGTCGGCGGGTGCCGGTTCGGAGTTCGCCCCAGGTTCCGCTAGCATCGTCTCCCGTGCCGCCCACGGGTGGTCCACCGGTAGTCTGCCTCCAGGGGCACGACGTGCGGGAGGACCGCAGGGACGGCCTGCAACGGGCGATTGGCTCAGTGGTAGAGCGCCTCGTTCACACCGAGGAGGTCACTGGTTCGAACCCAGTATCGCCCACCCGTTCGACGACGCCCCGGCCCTCGTGGCCGGGGCGTCGTCGTGTCTCAGGACCTTGCCGCGGGTCCCGGGCTCAGACGGGCACGAGCGCGCCGCGGGCCGCGCGGTCGATGACCCCCGCCACGGCGGCGGCCTGCGTCAGGTACGCCGCGTGGCTGCCGGGGATCTCGGTCAGGTCCGCGCCGATCCGCGCGGCCATGTGGCGCAGCATCGCGTGGTCGAACGCGCGGTCGTCCGTGCCGAAGACCGCGTGGGTCGGCCGTGTGCGCCACGCCGCGGCGGTCACGGGCGTGCCGAAGGCCGCCATCCTGATCGGGACCTGCGCGTCGCGCAGGAACGCCGCGTCCGCGGGGTCGGCGTCCTGGGCGAAGCCCGTGGCGAACCGGTCGGGGTCCAGGTACCCGAAGCCGTCCGGGCCCGTCACGATGACGAACTCGGGGGTGGGGGCGAAGCCCTCGTACTGCTGCGCGGTCGTCTCGCCCTCGTCCGGCGACAGCGCGGAGACGTACACCAGGGCCGCGACCGACGGGTGCTCCCCGGCCTCGGTGATGACGGTGCCGCCCCACGAGTGGCCCACGAGGACGGCGGGCCCCTCGAGCCGGTCGAGCACGCGGCGCGTCGCCGCGACGTCGTCCTCGAGGGACGTCAGCGGGTTCTGGACGATCGTCACGCGGTAGCCCTGCGCCGTGAGCAGGTCGTGGACGCCGCGCCAGCCGGACCCGTCGGCGAACGCGCCGTGGACGAGCACGACGTCGTGCACGGCCCGGTCGGGCGTGGTGGTGTCCACCTGGTCGTCGTGGCTCATGGTCTGCTTCCCTCCGTCGGTGCGGGTGCTGCTGGCGGTTCGACGCTAGGGAGCGGCCTGCGTGGCCGTCTTGCGTCAGATGACCCAAACCGGGACGGGTCCGGCCCGTCGGGGCGGGCCCGCGCCGGTGCATAATCGGCCATGGCGCTGGGGACCCTGGTCGGGCGGGACCACGAGGTCGCGCTGCTCGGCGGCCTGGTGCGGCGCGTCCCGCACGAGGGGGCCGCCCTGCTCCTGCGGGGTGAGGTCGGCGTCGGCAAGTCCGCCCTGCTGGACGTCGCGCGGCGGCACGCGGGCGACGCGGGGTACGACGTCCTGGGTGTGACGGGCGTCGAGTCCGAGGCCCAGGTCCCGTTCTCGGGGCTGCACCGGCTCCTGGGCCCGCTGCTCGGGGGCGTCGTGGACCTGCCGCCGCGCCAGCGCGACGCCCTGCTGTCGGCGTTCGGCATGGCGGATCCGGTCGCCGAGCCGTACCTGGTGAGCTACGCCGCCCTGGAGCTGGTGGCCGAACGGGCCGCGGTGGTGCCCGTGGTGCTCGTCGTGGACGACGTCCAGTGGCTCGACGCACCGAGCGCAGCAGCCCTGGCCTTCGTCGCGCGACGCGTCGCGCACGAGCCCGTCCTGGTGCTGCTGGCCCTGCGCGACGGCACGGACTCACCCGTGGCGGACGGAACCGTGCCGGAGCTGGAGGTCGGGCCGCTCGGCGACGCGGACGCCGCCCGCGTGCTGGACGGACACGCACCCCGGCTGCCCGACGTCGCCCGGCGGGACCTGCTCGAGCGGTCCGCCGGCAACCCGCTGGCGCTCGTCGAGCTCGCGCAGACGTGGTCGCCGTCCGACCTGGGCGCCGTGCTCCCCGGTGCCCTCACCGCCCGGGTGGAGCGCGCGTTCGCCCGGCGTCTGGAGGCCCTGCCCGAGGAGGGGCGCCGGGCCGCGCTCGTGGCCGCGGCCCACGACACGGACGAGCTCGCCGAGATCGTCCGCGCCGTGGAGACGCTCACCGGCGAGCCACGCGGGGAGGACGGCGTGCACGCCGCGGTCGCCGGGGGCGTGCTCGTCGTCGACGGGCCCCGGGTGCGCTTCCGGCACCCGCTGCTGCGCGCCGCCTGCTACCACGGCGCGCTGCCCTCGCGCCGGCGGGCCGCCCACGCGGCGCTGGCCGCCACGCTCGCCGGGTCCGACCGCGGGACGTGGC
>JAEWEJ010000144.1 GCA_023389455.1 Actinomycetes bacterium
CGCCGCAGCCGCGGCCCGCCCGCGCCGGCCGCGACCGCCGCGAGAGACCCGTACACCGGCGCGATGACGGCGCTGGCCGTCCGCAGCTCGTCGGGCAGCACCCCGGGGTGCGCCCCGCCGTACGCCACCGGGCCCCACGGCGCACCGGCGGCGATCGCGAGCTGGAAGCCCGCCACACCTGCGAGCAGCACGGCGGCGGCCAGCCCGGCCTTCTTGTCTGTCGTCGTCATGCCGTCATCTCAACATATCTGTCAGATATAGTCGAGAGCATGAGCCGCCGCGCGCAGACCGACGTCGCCGTCCTCGGCGCCCTCACGATCCAGCCGATGACCGGCTACGCGCTGCGCGCCGCGATCGTCGAGACGCTGGGCCACTTCTGGAGCGAGAGCTTCGGGCAGATCTACCCGACGCTCGCCCGGCTCACCGCCGACGGGCTCGTCACGAAGGACGACGACGGGCGCTTCACCCTCACGCCCGCCGGGCGCGCGCACCTGCGCGACCGCCTCGCCGAGCCGTACGACGTCGCACCGCCGCGCAACCCGCTCCTGCTCCGGCTGTTCTTCGGGCGCACGCTCGGCCGTGACGCGTGCCGTGCCCTCCTGCGGGACGCGGGCGCGCGGGCCACCGCCCAGCTCGCGGCGCTGCGCGCCGTCCGCGACGAGATCGCGCAGGAGCCGCCGTCCCCCGACCACCCGTACGGCCTGATCACGCTCGACTACGGCGAGCGCATGGCCCGCGCCCACCTCGAGTGGGCGGAGGCGTCCCTCCGCTCGCTCGACGCGCTGGACGGGTGACGGCACCGCCACCCCGGACCTCGGCCGCCGTCGGAGCGGGTGCGAGCCCGCGAGGGCGTCGGCTCCGGGCAGCACGACGCGGCCGGCCGGAGTCCTGGGACCCCGGCCGGCCGCGTCGGTCATGTCACGTCGCTGTGCAGGTGGCGCTCAGGCTGCTCGCGCTCCCGCTGGCGATGAAGCCGGCGGTCGTCGAGGCACCGGCTCCGAGGCTGCTGTTCCAGCTCGCGCTGGAGAGCGTGTTCGTGCCGCTGAGCGTCGAGCTCCATGCCTGGGTGATCGTGGCGCCGTCCACGGTGACCTTCCAGCCGCTGATCGCCGCGCTGCCGGCCTTCACGGTGACCTCGCCCTGGTAACCGCCGCTCCACGAGTTGGCGGCACGCACCGTGGCGGTGCAGGAGCCGCTGCCCGGCTCCGGTGCCGGCGTCGAGGGCTCCGGCTGCGGCGTCGGGGACGTCGAGGGCTGCGGTGCCGGGTTCCCGCCCGGCGTGATGTACGCGTCGATGCACTGGTAGAAGGCGTTCACCGTGTCGGCGATGTTCCACCGGACGAAGATCTTGTGGTTGCCCTCGGGCAGGTTGGTGATGGTGTGGGTGAACCGCTTGGGCGGCATCGCCCCGTTGTCGTTGATGGTGGTGTGCAGCCGGCCGTCCACGAAGTACTCCCACGTCGACGTGGAGTGGTTGGCGACGATGTCCCAGGTGAACACCTGGTTGGTCTTGAGCGCCTGGCGCGGCCAGGCCCGCGACTCGTTGTCGAGCTCGGTGAAGCGGCCGCCGCCGGAGCACTGCATCGAGCCCTTCTTGGCCTCGACGCTCCACGGCTCGTACTGGACGGGCCCGCAGTCCTTCACGGCACCGGTGTAACAGAGGTCCTGCCGGCTGGGCGGGTCGGAGATCCACCCGTGCGCCTGGGCGCTCGGTGCGGGTGCGGCCGTGAGCAACGCGAAGGCCAGTGCGACCGCAGCCAGGGCGGACAGGAGCAGCCGCACGGGCGCGGGTCGTGAGTCACGGGGAAGGGCGGACGGTCTCATAGCAGGTCACCTCGACCGGTTCGGGGGGTGCGCGGACGATCGACGTTACGAGCGTGCATACCGGGGACCCAGGGTCAGAAACCTTTCGTGCGGCGACGGCCCGTCCCGGGCCGTGGCGACGCGGACCGCACCGGACGGGTGCGCGGGACCGGGCTCAGGCCGGCAGCGGCTTGCGCCACCGGGGCACCGCGACCGCGATGCGTGACGTGTGGCGACCGTCCCAGGTGGCGTCGAGCCCCTCGGCCTGCAGGGCCTCCACGACCTGCCGCCCGACCTGTGCGTCGGTGTGCGCCACGACCGCCGTCCACGCGTCGTCGTCGCCGGCGCGTGCCGCGGCGAGGACGTCCGGGTCGGTGTCGGGTGCCGGGCGCCACGCGCTGTACGCCAGGAAGAGGGTCGCGGGGGTCTCGGCCAGGCGCTCGGCATCCTGCTCGTGGAAGAAGGTGTACCGCGTCTCGCGGTACGGGTAGTCGGCTGCGTCGTCCCCCGCGGTGCGTTCGTCGTCGATCTCGGCCGTCCCGCAGGACAGGCAGCAGCTGAAGCTCATCCGGGTCACGAACCCCTGCGTCTCGAGCCGACGGAACGCCGCCGTCAGCCGGTCGTGGTCGGAGCGCCCTTCCCACGTCGACTGCTCAGCGGTGCGCCGCGCCCAGACCTGCTCGACCGCCTGCTCCGGACGCGGGTCCGTGTCCTCGAGCTCGAGCACGCCCCTCACCCGCTCCACCGCCTCGGCCTGCGAGAGGAACCCGGGCAGCACCGCCTGCTCGGCCGCCTCGACCAGATCGCTGTCCGTCACCTCCGGACGTGGGGGTGATGCGTCTCCGGCGGACGTGGCGGTGGTCGTCGTGCGCCGACGCAGGCGGTCCAGGAAGCTCACGGCCTGTGGGTACCGCATCCGGGTGTGCGGCACAAGGGCGGCCCCCGGCGGACCGCCCGCCGACGGTCCTCCCGAGCGGGCGCGCGTCCGCAGGCGGGTGGGATGCCCGTGGTGAAACGCTTCGATGGTTCCCGAGCCCTTGTTGTCGACGGCGAGCCCGGGGCAGGGTGACGCACATCCACGAGTCAGCAGGACGCTCTCTCGTGGCCGGTTGTGAACGATCACACCTGGTGGCCGACGTCGTCCGCCGCGCACCGAGGAGTGCGCACGTCCCGCCAGCACACCGCACCACCCGACCGGGCGGGACGCGTCGTCGCGCCGCCATCCACTCCACAGGGAGCGACAACATGACCACGACCTCACCCCGGTTCGGCCGGGTGCGCCGGGCGGTGTCCCTGCTCACCACCGCGGGCCTGGTGGCCACGGCTGCCGTGGCCCTGGCCGGCCCCGCCCAGGCCGGGACGACGCTGGGCCAGTCGGCCGCGGAGCGCGGCCGCTACTACGGCACGGCGATCGCCGCCGGCCGCATGAACGACTCCACGTACATGGGGATCGTCGACCGCGAGTTCGACATGATCACGGCCGAGAACGAGATGAAGATGGACGCCACGGAGCCGAACCGCAACCAGTTCAACTTCACCAACGGCGACCGGATCGTCAACTACGCGCTCAGCAAGGGCAAGCGGGTGCGCGGGCACACCCTCGGCTGGCACGCGCAGCAGCCCGGCTGGATGCAGAGCATGTCCGGCCAGTCGCTGCGTGACGCCTTCCTCAACCACGTCACGCAGGTGGCGTCGCACTACAAGGGCAAGATCTACGCCTGGGACGTGGTCAACGAGGCGTTCGCCGACGACGGGCGCGGCTCGCGGCGCGACTCGAACCTGCAGCGCACCGGCAACGACTGGATCGAGGCCGCGTTCCGCGCCGCACGGGCCGCGGACCCCGGGGCCAAGCTCTGCT
>JAEWEJ010000211.1 GCA_023389455.1 Actinomycetes bacterium
GGCCGGACGCCCGCGCCGCCGCGGCAGCCCGCGCTGCCGGTGCGCATCGTGCGCGGCATCTGGATGGGTGCGGCGCACCTGGTGGGCGGCACGGCCCGGCACGTCGGTGCCGGCGCCCGCGAGCTCGACCCGGCGCACCGTCGCGACGGCCTCGCGCTGACCCTGGTGGGCCTGGCGGTCGTCGTCGCCGCCCGCGAGTGGTGGGACCTGTCCGGCACGGCCGGCGACGTCATCCACAACGTCGTGGCCGGGACGTTCGGCATCGTCGGCGTGGCGGTGCCGGTGGTGCTGCTGGGTCTCGGCGTCCGCCTCATGCGTCACCCCGACCGGGTCCAGGCCAACTCCCGGATCGGCATCGGCCTGACCGCGATCACCGTCGCGGTGTGCGGGATCGTGCACCTCGCCGACGGTCTGCCCCGCACGCAGGACATGGCGGCGGTGCGTGCGGCGGGCGGGATCGTCGGGTTCGTCGTCGGCACGCCGCTGGCCACGCTGCTCACGACGATCGTGGCGGGCCTGCTGCTGGGCATCCTCGCGTTCTTCGGCGTCCTCGTCGTCACCGCGACGCCCGTGCACCAGATCGGCCCCCGGCTGCGTGGTCTGTACCGACGCCTCACGGGCCAGCACGAGCAGCCCGTGGACGAGGCCGAGGAGGACGACGCGCCCCTGGTCATCGAGGCCCTGCACAGCGCCCGCCCCGAGCCGCCGGCCAAGAAGCAGCGCCGTCTGCTGGGCCGCCGCCGGGCCGAGGACGTGCCGCCGCCGGAGGACGGGCGTCTGGACGGGTACGAGGGAGACGAGGCGTTCGAGCGTGCCGCCGTCGTGGCGCGCGAGGAGGAGGAGGCCGCTGCGGCGGCCGCCGCGGCCGACGCCCTGGAGACGCGGCGCATGGCGCCCGCGGCGCCGACGGTGCCGATGACGGCGGTCGAGCCCGACCTGCCCGCCCCGCCGACGAGCGGCGTGCCGCGCGGCGAGCAGCCCATGCTCGAGGGCGACGTCGTCTACATCCTGCCCACGGAGGACGTGCTCGCGAAGGGCGCGCCGCACAAGGTGCGCTCGGCGGCCAACGACCGTGTGGTGGAGTCGCTGACGTCGGTCCTCGAGCAGTTCGAGATCGACGCGCAGGTCACCGGCTTCACCCGGGGGCCGACGGTGACCCGGTACGAGGTCGAGCTCGGGCCCGCCGTCAAGGTCGAGCGCGTCACCGCGCTGAGCAAGAACATCGCGTACGCCGTGGCCAGCGCCGACGTGCGCATCCTGTCGCCGATCCCCGGCAAGTCCGCCATCGGCATCGAGATCCCCAACACCGACCGCGAGACGGTCGCGCTGGGCGACGTGCTGCGCTCGTCGGCGGCCAAGCGCACCGAGCACCCCATGGTGATCGGGGTCGGCAAGGACGTCGAGGGCGGGTACGTCGTGGCCAACCTCGCCAAGATGCCGCACCTGCTGGTCGCCGGCGCCACCGGCGCGGGCAAGTCGTCGTTCGTCAACTCGATGATCGTCTCGATCCTCATGCGATCGACGCCCGACGAGGTCCGCATGATCCTCGTCGACCCCAAGCGCGTCGAGCTCACGCTGTACGAGGGCATCCCGCACCTCATCACCCCGATCATCACCAACCCCAAGAAGGCCGCCGAGGCCCTCGAGTGGGTGGTGCGGGAGATGGAGGCGCGCTACGACGACCTCGCGATGTTCGGGTACAAGCACATCGACGACTTCAACGCCGCGGTGCGCGCCGGGAAGGTCAAGCCGCTGCCGGGCTCGGAGCGCAAGATCGCCACCTACCCGTACCTGCTGGTCATCGTCGACGAGCTCGCCGACCTCATGATGGTCGCGCCCCGTGACGTCGAGGCCTCGATCCAGCGCATCACGCAGCTCGCGCGCGCCGCCGGCATCCACCTGGTGCTCGCCACGCAGCGCCCGTCCGTCGACGTGGTCACCGGCCTGATCAAGGCGAACGTGCCGTCCCGCCTGGCGTTCGCGACGAGCTCGCTGACGGACTCCCGCGTCGTGCTCGACCAGCCGGGCGCCGAGAAGCTCATCGGCCAGGGCGACGCCCTGTTCCTGCCGATGGGTGCGGCCAAGCCGATGCGCACCCAGGGTGCCTGGGTCTCGGAGTCGGAGATCCACGCGGTCGTCGAGCACGTCAAGACCCAGCTCAAGCCGGTGTACCGCGAGGACGTCACCGTGGTCGCCGCCAAGAAGCAGGTCGACGAGGACATCGGTGACGACCTGGACCTGCTGCTGCAGGCGGCCGAGCTCGTCGTCACCACGCAGTTCGGCTCGACGTCGATGCTGCAGCGCAAGCTGCGCGTCGGGTTCGCCAAGGCCGGGCGTCTCATGGACCTGCTCGAGTCGCGCGAGATCGTCGGCCCGTCCGAGGGGTCGAAGGCGCGCGAGGTGCTCCTGCAGCCCGACGACCTGCCCGCCACGTTGGCGATGCTGCGGGGCGAGCACGAGCCGGTGGCGCCGCCCACCGTCGACGAGGAGAGCCCCGGCGGCCACGCGCCTGCCGACGGCGACTGAGCGGCCCCGCGTGGACTCAGGCCTGGTGGACCCCTACGGCGTCGTCACCACCGTCATCGCCGTCGTCGCGGTCGCCGCCCTCGGCACGGTGCTGGTGCTGCTGCGGCGCGAGCGGGGGCAGACACGCCGCAACGTGGACCTGGTGCGCGAGGCACGGCAGGTGAGCCGCCGGTACGACGCCCTGCAGCGCGTGACGCACGAGGGCGTCGTCGTGCTGTCGCACGACGGACACGTGCGCGACCTGTCGGAGCGTGCGGCCCAGATCCTCGGCGTCGAGCGGGGCGCCGTGGTGGGCATCCCCGTCAGCCGCCTGCCCGTCGTGCTCCTCGACGACCGGGGACTGACGGTCAACCCCGGGGCGGTCCTCGGGCGCCCCGACCAGGACAGCGGCGAGCGGACCACGGTGGTGACGCTCATGCCGCCCGGCCCGGGTGCCCGCCCGTCCGTCGTGCAGGTGACCAGCCGGACGATGCAGGACGACGACGGCGAGCTCTCCGTGCTGACGACCGTCGTCGACATCACCGCGCGCCACGACGTCGAGGTGGCGCTGTCGCGCAGCGAGACGCAGTTCCGTGTCGCCATGGAGAACGCGCCGATCGGCATGGCGCTGGTCGGGCTCGACTGGCGCATCACCGAGGCCAACGTGGCGCTCGCCGAGCTGCTGGGCACCCACCCCACGGCGCTGCGCGGGTACCGCGTCGACGAGCTGAGCGCGCCGGAGGACCGGGCGTCCCAGCGCATGGAGATGGACAAGCTCCTCGGCGGGGGGCAGCAGCGGTTCTCGCTGGAGATGCGGTGCCGTCGCGCCGACGAGCAGCTGGTGTGGGTCGTGCTCGACGCGGCGCTGGTGCGCGCGGCCGACGGACGGCCCGACCACTTCGTCGTCCAGGTCCGCGACGCGACCGAGTCCCGGATGCAGGCGGAGATGCTCACCCACCGGGCCATGCACGACCCGTTGACGGGCCTGGCGAACCGCACCCTGCTGCAGGAGGTGCTGCAGACGGCGCTCGCCCAGCCCGGGGCCGTGGACAGGATCGCGGTCCTCGCGTGCGACCTCGACGGGTTCAAGGGGATCAACGACCGGTACGGCCACGCCGCCGGGGACGACATCCTGGTGCACGTCGCCGGGGTGCTGCGGGCGGCGACCGCGGGCGGCGGCACGGTCGCGCGGCTCGGCGGGGACGAGTTCGTGGTCGTCCTGCAGGAGCTGCACGCGGCGAAGGCCGTCTTCGAGGTGGCCAACGAGATCCACGCCGGGCTGGCGGAGCCGGTCCGCGTGGGCCGTCGCCGCCTGGGCGTGCGGGCCAGCATCGGGATCGCGCTGGCGGAGCCGCACCTGGTCGAGGCCGGGGCGCCGACGCTCCTGGCAGCGGCCGACGCCGCGCTCTACCGGGCCAAGCAGACGGGTCGGGGGCGCACGGAGGTGTACGACACGTCGATGGAGATCGCGACGCCGTCGAACGTGCACCGCGAGCTGGTGCACGCCGTCGAGTCCGGCGAGCTGGTGGTCCACTACCAGCCGATCGTCGACCTGTCCGACGGTCGCGTCGTCGGCTACGAGGCCCTCGTGCGGTGGCAGCACCCGCACCGCGGGCTGCTCCTGCCCGGTGCGTTCCTGCCGCAGGCGCAGGAGGCCGGTGTCTCCGTGATGCTCGGCCAGCTCGTCGCGGCGCAGGTCGTGGAGCACCTCGCCGCCACGGCCGACGACGGCCGCTGGGTGTCCGTCAACGTGTCCGCCGACCAGCTGGGGGACTCGGAGCTCGCCACGCGCCTCCTGCAGGACCTGTCCCGCCACCGCGTCACCGCGGGGCGCCTGGTCCTCGAGCTCACCGAGTCGTCGCTGGTCGCGTCGGGCACCCGCATCCGCCACGAGCTCACGCAGCTGTCGGCCGCCGGCGTGCCGATCCTGCTGGACGACTTCGGCACGGGCGTGTCGCCGTTGTCGTACCTGCGGGACCTGCCGGTCGCGGGCGTCAAGCTCGACATGTCGTTCACCTCCGGGATCCCGCACGACCCCACCGCCGGCAAGGTGGTGCGGGCGCTGGGCGCGCTCGCGCGCGAGCTGGCGATGGTGACGATCGCCGAGGGCATCGAGAACGAGGAGCAGGCGGAGTTCCTGCGACGCAACGGGTGGCGGTACGGGCAGGGCTGGCTGTACGGGGGAGCCCGGCCGTTCGTCTGACGGGGCCCCGCGGTCAGCGGGTGCGCGGCACGACGCGCGCCGGCGGCCCCGTGGGGGTCATCGGCACCTCGCGCTCGGCCGCCTGCGTGCCGGCCGCGTCGCGGACGAGAGCCCGGCGCGCGGCGACCTGGGAGGCGCTCAGCGTGGGGGTGCCCTGCGGCACGTCCACCAGGGCGTGCACCCGGTGCCCGGCGCGGCGGTCGACGGTCACCGGGGTCCACTGGACGTCGACGACACGCGCCGGGCCGGCGGGCGTCCCCGCGCCGGGGTCCGCGCCGCTCGCCGCGACCTGCGCGGTCAGCAGGAGACCCGAGGCGGTGGCAGGCGCGCAGCACGCCTCGTCCTGGTTCGACAGGTAGTTGCCCAGCCCGAACGCGACCCACATCCCGGCCCCGCCCGGCCCACCGGCGAAGTGCTCGACCGGCTGCGGGACGTGCGCGTGGTGCCCGATCACGAGGTCCACCACGCCGGAGGCGGCCAGCTCCTGCGCGAGCGCGCGCTGCGCGTCCGTCGGCGCGGTGCGGTACTCCGTGCCCCAGTGCAGGCTGACGAGCACGACGTCGGCGCCCGCGGAGCGGACGGCGCTCGCACGCTGCACGACGTCGGTCGTCGTGATCAGGTCGACGGACCAGGGCGCGTCGGGGGCGACGGGCATGCCGTTCGTGCCGTACGTCGCGGCGAGGTGCGCCACGGTCACGGTGCGCCCGGCCCGGTCCAGCCGGTACAGCTGCGCCTGAGCGGCTTCCGCGGCCGAGCGCGCCGTCCCGACGTGCCCCAGGCCCGCCGCGTCGAGGGCGTCGAGCGTGGCCGCCACCCCCGCCGAGCCGCGGTCGACCGAGTGGTTCGACGCCGTCGAGCACCCGTCCCAGCCCTGCTGGGCGAGGCCGTCGACGACCTGGGACGGGGCGCCGAAGACCGGGTAGCCGGACGGAGCGGACCCGGCGGGCGCGACCGGGACCTCCAGGTGGCACAGTGCGAGGTCCGCGCCCTGCACCCACGGGTCCAGCGGGTCCAGGAGCCGGGCGAAGTCGTAGCCGTCGCCCACCCTCGCGGATCGCACGACCGGCAGGTGGGGCAGCACGTCGCCCGTGGCCACGATGCTCAGCGCGACGTCCGGGTCCGGGCCGGGGGGCCTGGTCGGTGCGGGGGCCGCCGGCGGGTCGACGGCGCCGGCGACCGTCGGGACGCCGGGTGGCGGCGCCGTCGGCGGGGCCTGGGC
>JAEWEJ010000270.1 GCA_023389455.1 Actinomycetes bacterium
GGGCGTGTTCCGACGGTTCTTCTTCGTGATGTAGTTCCGCTCCTTGCACTCCGTGCAGGCGAGCGTGATCTTCGGGCGGACGTCCGCGCTCTTGCTGGCCATGTTCGTGTCACCTCTCGCGCCCCGCTGGGGCTGCGCTCTTCTCCTGGCGCGCGCCGGCCGACGCGCGCTGCTGCGACGGATGATCGCCGTACGTGGTAGCGGGAGCGGGATTCGAACCCGCGACACCACGATTATGAGCCGTGTGCTCTAACCACCTGAGCTATCCCGCCACAGCGGTCGTGCCCTGGGCCGGTCGTCCGAGGACGACCGGCCCATGACATACCACAGAGCCCCGAAAGGGAATCGAACCCTTGACCTTCTCCTTACCATGGAGACGCTCTGCCGACTGAGCTATCGGGGCAGCGCGGACCAGAGTACACGGGCTACGGGGTGCCCGTGAAATCGGCCCCTGACGGCGCGTCCTGCGAGGTCCGCAGGCCCGTCCCCACGCTCGTTCGAAACGTTTCCGTTCGTCGCGCGACGCCCCCGTGCGTGCCACGATCCGGCGCATGCGCACCCCCCGCCAGTGCCTCCTGCCCGCCGCCGCCGTCCTGGCCGCCGCCCTGCTCACCACCGCCTGCGGCGGCGGTGAGCAGGGCGTCGACCCCTCGACCGCCGACTGGCCCGCGGCGGTCACGCCGGCCGACGCCGAGGGCGACTTCTGGGTCGTGTGGACCGCCGTGGCGGAGAACGGCGACGACCCCGCGCTCACCACCGAGATCGACCGCCTCGCCGACGTCGGCTACGAGGTCGAGCCGTGGGCGCCCGCCTGCCAGTCCGGCGCCCAGGAGCGCCTGGAGCAGCTCACCGGCTACCCGGAGCCCGTCGGGGTGGGTGTCGCGTTCGCCTCGGAGGAGGACGCCGGGGTCTTCGACACCCGTGACGAGGGTGCGACCGTCTCGGTCACGTCGGGCACCTGGACCTGCTGAACCGGGCAGGACGCGGCCGGCCCGTCGGACGGCGGGGGCACCCGGGCCGGACGACGACGAAGGGGGCGTCCTGTGCAGGACGCCCCCTTCGGTGCGTGGCGGGTGAGGGATTCGAACCCCCGTAGGCGTTGCCAGCTGATTTACAGTCAGCCCCCTTTGGCCACTCGGGTAACCCGCCAAGGAGCGCTCGGCCACGCGCTCCGCGTCGTCCCGGTCCGAGGGCCGGGGCGGCGCGTCCGCGTGAACGGCGTGCGGATGGAAGGATAGCAAGTCCGAGAGGGGGTTCGTGCACACGGGCCCGTCGGGCTGTCGTCGCACGGGCACGGGCGCGGGTCCGCGGCCGGACGACCCCCTCCTCAGACGGACCGCAGCGGCATCCCCCGGGGATGCCAGGGAGGGAGCAGCATGGCCAGCGAGTCGTCGTTCGACGTCGTCAGCAAGGTCGACCGCCAGGAGGTGGACAACGCGCTGAACCAGGCCTCGAAGGAGATCGCGCAGCGCTACGACTTCAAGGGCGTGGGGGCGTCCATCACGTGGAGCGGCGAGAGCATCCTCATGGTCGCCAACTCCCCCGAGCGCGTGCTCGCGGTGCTCGACGTCTTCCAGACCAAGCTGATCAAGCGCAACATCTCCCTGAAGTCGCTCGACACGGGCGACGGCGAGCCCAAGCCCTCGGGCAAGGAGTACCGCCTGGCCGCCTCCATCAAGGAGGGCCTGAGCAGCGAGGTCGCGAAGAAGCTCGCCAAGATCGTGCGGGACGAGGGCCCCAAGGGCGTCAAGACCCAGATCCAGGGCGACGAGCTGCGCGTGTCCGCCAAGAGCCGTGACGACCTGCAGACGGTCATCGCGCTGCTCAAGGGCGCCGACGTCGACGCCGCCCTGCAGTTCGTCAACTACCGCTGAGGCGGCCGCGCGGACGGCGACCGCGAGCCGCCCCGGTGACCCCGGGGTCCGGCCCGCGGCGCCGCGCGGCGCTCAGTAGCGCGTGACGGGACCGCCCGCCATCGCCTCCAGGCGGGCGATGCGGTCGGGCATCGGCGGGTGCGTCGCGAAGAGGCGACCCATGCCCGCGCCGCGGAACGGGTTCGCGATCATCAGGTGGGAGACGTCGACGAGCTCCCTGTCCTGGGGCAACGGACGGGCGTTCGTGCCGGACTCCAGCTTGCGCAGCGCGGACGCCAGCGCCAGCGGGTCACCGGTGAGCCGCGCACCGTCCTCGTCCGCGTCGTACTCGCGGGTGCGGGAGATCGCGAGCTGCACCATGGTGGCGGCCAGCGGGGCGAGGAAGACCATGAGCAGGCTCGCGATCGGGTTGCCGCCCTCACGCCGGTCCCCACCACCGAAGAACATCGCGAACTGCGCGAGCGACGTGATCACCCCGGCGACGGCCGCCGCCACCGAGGACGTGAGGATGTCGCGGTTGTAGACGTGCATCAGCTCGTGGCCCAGCACCCCGCGCAGCTCCCGCTCGTCGAGGATCGCGAGGATCCCGTCGGTGCAGCACACCGCCGCGTTCTGCGGGTTGCGCCCGGTCGCGAACGCGTTGGGCGCCATGGTCGGCGACACGTACAGCCGCGGCATGGGCTGGCGCGCGGCCGTCGAGAGCTCGCGGACGATGCGGTACATCGTGGGCTGCTCGATCTCGCTGACCGGCCGCGCCCGCATCGCACGGATCGCGATCTTGTCCGAGTTCCAGTAGCTGTAGCCCGTCATCACCAGGCCTGCCGCCGTGAACAGCCAGAGGTACCGCGGTCCGCCGACCAGCCAGCCGATGCCCAGCAGCACGGCCCACAGGGCGCCGAACAGCGCCGCCGTCTTCAGCCCGTTGTAGTGCCGGTGACCCATCTGCGTCCTCGTCCTCCCCGCGCCCGGCACCCACGGCCGTCCGCACCAGTCACAACGCCTCGTGCCGTGCCGACGTTCCCCGGCGCGTCCGCGTGGACGACGCCACGCCGCGCGGCGCTCGCTCGTATCCTTGCCCCGCCCCGATGCCGTGGCGACCCCGCCCGCCCGCATCCTCTGGAGACCCCATGCGCCCCGCCCGCCTCACCGTCCTCGCCCTCGCGGCCGCTCTGACGCTGGCCGCGTGCGCCCCCGCGGACGACGCCCCCACCGCCGCCACGACGGACGGCACGCTGCCGACGGTCACCCCCGGAGTCCTGACGTTCGCCACCTCCGACCCGGCCTACGAGCCGTGGGTCGTGGGCAACGACCCGGCCGCCGGGGAGGGCTTCGAGGCCGCCGTCGCGTACGCCGTGGCCGAGGAGCTCGGGTTCGCCGCCGACGACGTGGCCTGGGTGACGGCGAGCTTCGACCAGATCATCGCGCCGGGCGCCAAGTCCTTCGACGTGGCGGTCAACCAGGTCTCCATCAGCGACGAGCGCCGGGCCAACCTCGACTTCTCGTCGCCGTACTACACGACCGCCCAGGCCGTCGTGACGCTGGCCGGCTCGCCGGTCGCGCAGGCCACGACCCTGGCCGACCTCGCCGGCGCCCGCATCGGCGCCATGGTCGGGACCACGAGCCTGACGGCCGCGCAGGAGCTCGTCGCGCCGGGCGCCGACGTCTCGGTCTTCAACGACAACGACCAGGTCAAGCAGGCCCTGACGTCCGGCCTGGTCGACGCCGTCGTCGTCGACCTGCCGACGGCGCTGTACATCACGGCCGCCGAGCTCGAGGACGGCGTGCTGCTGGGTCAGCTGCCGGACAGCGCGGGCGGCGACGAGTTCGGCCTGGTGCTCGACAAGGGCTCCGCGCTGACCGCGACGGTGTCGCAGGCCGTGGACGCGCTGCGCGAGGACGGCACGCTCGCCGAGCTCGAGGCGCAGTGGCTGACCGACGCCGCCGGCGCGCCCGTGCTGCGGTGACCCGCACGTGACCGCGTCCGCCGGACGGCCCGCGCCCGCGCCGTGGACCCCGTCCGCGGTCCAGCGGGAGCGGGACGCCTTCCGCCGGGCGCGCGCCCGGCGCTCGACGCTCGCCGCGCTGGCCTCGACGGTCGCGCTCGGTGCGGTCGTCGTGCTGGGCGTGCGGGCCGCGCCGGGGTGGCCGCGGGTGCAGGCGTCGTTCCTCGACCCGCAGGTCGCCCTGGAGTCCCTGCCGCGCGTGCTCGAGGGCCTGTGGCTGAACGTGCGGGTCATGGCGGTCTGCGCCGTCGTCATCGTCGTGGTGGCGCTCGGGCTGGCGCTGGCCCGCACGCTGCGCGGGCCGGTCTTCCTGCCGCTGCGGCTGCTGGCCACGGCGTACGTCGACGTCTTCCGCGGGCTGCCGCTCATCCTCGTGCTGCTGCTCGTCGGGTTCGGCGTGCCGGGGCTGCGGCTGCAGGGCGTGCCGACCTCGGCGGTCGTCCTCGGCGGCGTGGCGCTGGTGCTCACCTACTCGGCGTACGTCGCGGAGGTCTTCCGCGCCGGCATCGAGTCCGTGCACCCCTCGCAGGTGGCCGCGGCCCGGTCGCTCGGGCTCACGCACGGCCAGACGCTGCGGCACGTCGTGCTGCCGCAGGCCGTGCGCCGGGTCGTCCCCCCGCTGCTCAACGACCTGGTGTCCCTGTCGAAGGACTCCGGGCTCATCTCGATCCTCGGGGCGGTGGACGCCGTCCGGGCCGCCCAGATCGCCACGGCCACCCACGCCAACTTCACGCCGTACGTCGTGGCCGGTGTGCTGTTCGTGCTGCTGACGATCCCGCTGTCGCGCCTCACCGACGTGCTGGCGCGCCGGTCCGGCTGGCTGGGAGCCCAGAGCGGCCTGGCCGGGGCGGGGGCGCTGCGGTGACCGGGGCACCCGGCACCCCGCTCCTCGCCGTGCGGGACGTGCGCAAGACCTTCGGCGAGCACGTCGTGCTCGACGGGCTGTCGCTCGACGTGCACGCCCACCGTGTCGTCGTCCTCATCGGGGCCTCCGGCTCCGGGAAGTCGACGCTGCTGCGCTGCGTCGACCTGCTGGAGGACGTCGACGACGGCGTCATCGAGCTGGAGGGACGCGACATCACCGACCCGCGCCTCGACGCGAACGCGGTGCGCGCCCGCATGGGCATGGTGTTCCAGTCGTACAACCTCTTCCCGCACCTGCGGGTGCTGGACAACGTCACGCTCGCGCCACGGCTCGTGCACCGCACGAGCCGGCGCCAGGCGCAGGACGAGGCGATGGCGGTGCTGGAGCGCGTGGGGCTGGCGGACAAGGCACGCGCCTTCCCCGACGAGCTCTCGGGCGGCCAGCAGCAGCGGGTCGCGATCGCGCGTGCGCTGGTGGGACGGCCCGCCGTGCTGCTGCTCGACGAGGTCACCAGCGCGCTGGACCCGGAGCTGGTGGGCGAGGTCCTCGACCTGCTCGGCGAGCTCAAGGACACCGGCCTGACGATGCTGCTCGCGACGCACGAGATGGCCTTCGCCCGCGACGTCGCCGACGAGGTCTGCTTCCTGCACGCGGGCCGCGTGCACGAGCGCGGCCCGGCGTCGCAGGTGCTCGGTGACCCGCAGGAGGCCCGCACCCGGGAGTTCGTGCGGCGGTTCACCGCCTGATCCGCGGCCGGGCGCACCCGGGACGCCCCTGACCTCGTCGGACGTCTCCCCGGGGTACGGCACCGCCCCGGGCACGGCGCCGCTCCGGTACGGCACTGCCCCGGGTGCGACGCTGCCCCGGACCTGTCCTGCGGTCCGGGGCAGCGGTCGTGCTCAGTCCTGCGGGAGCTCGCGCCCCAGGGCGACCGCCACCATGTGGTCGCGGGGCACGAGCTTGACGCGCTCGCGCCCGTGCGGCTCGCCGAGCGACCGCTCGTACGCGTCCAGGAGCTCCCAGCCCTGCCACTGGATGGCCTCCACGCCGCGCTGCTCGAGGAAGTCCAGCACCGCGCCCGGGTCACGCTCCGTGGCGGTGTAGAACGCCTCCCCCGCCTCGGCGACGTCCTCGCCGAGGTGCCGGATCGTCTCGGACGCGTCCGACTTGGTGTGGCCGATCAGGCCGACCGGGCCGCGCTTGATCCAGCCCGTGGCGTACACGCCGGGCAGGTGCTCGCCGTCGACGTCGACGACCCGGCCCTCGCGGTTGGGGATGACGCCCGCGACCTCGTCGAACGGGATGTCGACGAGCGGCGATCCGAAGTACCCCACCGCGCGGTAGACGGCCTCGACGGGCCAGTCGTGGAACTGGCCGGTGCCGGTGACGTTGCCGTCGCCGTTGAGGGCGGTGCGCTCGGTGCGCAGCCCCACGACCCTGCCGTCCTCCCCCAGCACCTCCACGGGCTTGTGCAGGAAGTGCAGGTGGATGCGACGCGACGCCGTGAGGTCCTCGGGCTCCTTGAGGGTCCAGTCCGTGAGGGTCTTGACGACCTGCTTGGTCTGGTTGCTCGAGTGGATGGCCGCCATCGAGCCCTCGTCGAACTCGAAGTCCTCGGGGTACACGATGGTGTCGACGTCGGGCACGTGCCCCAGCTCGCGCAGCTCCAGCGGCGAGAACTTGGCCTGCGCCGGGCCGCGGCGGGCGAACACGTGCACGTCCGTGACCGGGTTCTGCTTGAGCAGGTCGTAGACGTTGGCGGGGACCTCGGTCGGCAGCAGGTCGTCCGCGTGCTTGGCGAGGATCCGCGCGACGTCGAGCGCGACGTTGCCGGCCCCGAGCACGGCGACGTGCTGCGCCTCGAGCGGCCACGTGCGCGGGACGTCCGGGTGCCCGTCGTACCAGGAGACGAAGTCGGCGGCGCCGTACGAGCCCTCCAGGTCGATGCCCGGGATCGGCAGCGCCGCGTCCCGGATCGATCCGGTGGAGAAGATGACCGCGTCGTAGAACGTCCGCAGGTCGTCGAGCTTGAGGTCGGTGCCGTAGTCGACGTTGGCGAGCAGGCGGATGTCGCCCCGCTCGAGGACCTTGTGCAACGCGACGATGATCTGCTTGATGCGCGGGTGGTCGGGCGCCACGCCGTAGCGCACCAGGCCGAACGGCGCGGGGAGGCGCTCGAAGAGGTCGATGCTGACGTCGAGTCCCGTCTTCGACAGGATGTCGGCCGCGTAGATGCCGGCCGGGCCCGCGCCGACGATCGCGACGCGCAGGGTCGGGGTGCTCACGTGACCAGGTTGCCTTCCGCTGAGGGGGCCCTCGCGCGCCGGGCGTCCGGTCCCGCTGCGGGCTGCCCCTGCGGCCGTGCGCCTCGCCGCGGGAGCGAGAGCAGTGCGCCGACAAGTCTAGGACGCGACGGCGGTCCCGCTCGACGTCCACTCCACGATACGGACATCCTGCCATGCGGACGGCGTGTCCTCGGCGTGGCGCGCCTACAGTCACCGGGTGCCACCTCAGGAAACCCGACGCCGCGCGGGCCTCGCCGCCGGCGTCGCCGCGTACGCCCTGTGGGGCGCGCTGCCGCTGTACTTCCCCCTCCTGACGCCCGCGGACCCGGTCGAGATCATCGCCCACCGCGTCGTCTGGTCGTTGCTCTTCTGCGTCCTGCTGCTGCTCGTCACCCGCACGTGGGGCGCGTTCGTCGCCATCCTGCGCGACCGGCGCCTCCTCCTGCACCTCACCGTCGCGGCGGTGCTGCTCGCCGTCAACTGGCTGGTGTTCGTCCACGGCGTCACCACCGGGCACGTCGTGGACGCGGCGCTCGGGTACTTCATCAACCCGCTGGTGACCATCGCCCTGGCCGTGCTGGTGCTCGGCGAGCGCCTGCGGCCCGTGCAGTGGGTCGCGGTCGGCTTCGGTGCCGCCGCGGTCGTCGTCATCACCGTCGGGTACGGCTCGCTGCCGTGGATCGCGCTCGTGCTGGCCGCCAGCTTCGGCACGTACGGCCTCATCAAGAGCCGCCTGGGGCCGCGGGTCGGCGCCCTGCCGGGGCTCGCGGCCGAGACGGCCGTCCTGACGCCCGTGGCCGTCGTGTACCTCGTCTGGCTGCACGTGGTGGGCGCGGGCACCTTCGGACCGGACCTGCACGGGCTCGCGCTGGTCGGCACCGGGGTCCTCACGGCCGTGCCGCTGCTGCTGTTCAACTCGGCCGCGCGGCGGCTGCCGCTGTCGACCGTCGGGCTGCTGCAGTACCTGGCGCCGGTGCTGCAGCTCGCGATCGGTGTGCTGGTGGCGGGCGAGCGCATGCCGCCCGCCCGGTGGTGGGGCTTCGGCCTCGTGTGGGTCGCGCTCGTCCTGCTCACGGTCGACGGGCTGCGGCACTCCCGCAGGCCCTCCGTGGCCGGCCCGGCGCCCGCCTGAGCCGCGTCGGTCGCCCCCGACGCCCTCGGTCGCCCCCGACGCCCTCAGTCGTCCTCGACCCGCGCCTCGCGGTCGCCCAGGCGCACGGTCCAGCCGGCGCTGACGACCGCGCGGGTCCCGGCGGGCAGCACCCGCGCGACGCCGTCGGGGTCCACGACGACCGTGCCGTTGGTCGACCCGCGGTCGGCCACCCAGATCGCGGCGCCCTCGGCGCCCGCGGGCTCGGGGCCGAACTCCGCGTGCACGCGCGAGAGCGACCGTGCGGCGTCGCTCAGCACGACGACGTGCAGGATGTCCTGGCCGTCCTCGGCCCGCGGACCGCGTCCGACCAGGCCCCGCCCGACCACGCGCACACGCTCGCCCGTGTCGAACAGCAGGGCCAGCGTGCCGGTCCGGCGGCGCAGCGACCCGGGGTCCCGCACCCGCGTGTGCTCGAGGTCACCGAGGTCGGGGTCGTCGGGCAGCTCCTCGGCCGGGGCCACGGGCAGCCGCTCCGCGCGGTCGCGACGGCTCGGCTCCGGCGGCGCGGGCAGCAGGTCCGGCT
>JAEWEJ010000357.1 GCA_023389455.1 Actinomycetes bacterium
CACCGGCACCGGTCCCGTCGCCCCCGCCCGTCGGGTCGCCGGCGGCCTCGGACGCCGGTCTCCAGCCCGAGCCGCCGGTGACGACGGCCGCGCTCGCCCTGGGTGGCCTGCCCCTGCGCCGCCAGCCCGACGTGCCGACGCCGATGCCGTCCGGCGGCCGTGACGCGGACCCCGAGTGGTACCGCACGGCGGTCTTCTACGAGGTGATGCTGCGGACGTTCGCCGACTCGTCGGGCAACGGCAGCGGCGACCTGCCGGGGCTGATCCAGCGCCTGGACTACCTGCAGTGGCTGGGCGTCGACTGCCTGTGGCTGCCGCCGTTCTACCCGTCGCCGATGCGCGACGGCGGGTACGACGTCTCGGACTACACCGCGGTGGCCCCGCAGTACGGGACGCTCGACGACTTCCGCATGCTCGTGATCGAGTGCCACCGGCGCGGCATGCGGATCGTCGTCGACCTGGTGATGAACCACACCAGCGACCAGCACCCGTGGTTCCAGGCCTCGCGCTCGGACCCGGACGGGCCGTACGGCGACTTCTACGTGTGGAGCGACGACAACACGCGCTACCCGGACGCGCGGATCATCTTCGTCGACACCGAGACGTCCAACTGGACGTTCGACCCCGTGCGGCGGCAGTACTTCTGGCACCGGTTCTTCAGCCACCAGCCGGACCTGAACTTCGAGAACCCGCGTGTCGTCGACGCGATGATGGACGTCGCGCGGTTCTGGCTGCACCTCGGGGTGGACGGCTTCCGCCTCGACGCCGTCCCGTACCTGTTCGAGGCCGAGGGCACGAACTGCGAGAACCTCCCGGAGACGCACGAGTTCCTGCGCAAGGTCCGCCGGATGATCGACGAGGAGTTCCCCGGCCGGATCATGCTGGCCGAGGCGAACCAGTGGCCCGAGGACGTGGTGCACTACTTCGGCACGGACGAGGAGCCGGAGTGCCACATGTGCTTCCACTTCCCCGTCATGCCGCGCATCTACTACGCGCTGCGCGACCAGCGGGCCACGCAGATCGTCGACATCCTCGCCGACACCCCGGCGATCCCGTCGGGCGGCCAGTGGAGCACCTTCCTGCGGAACCACGACGAGCTGACGCTCGAGATGGTCTCGACGGAGGAGCGCGCCTCGATGTACGGCTGGTACGCGCCGGACTCGCGCATGCGCGCGAACGTCGGCATCCGCCGGCGGCTGGCCCCGCTGCTCGACAACTCCCGCAAGGAGATCGAGCTGGCGCACGCCCTGCTGCTGTCGCTGCCGGGCAGCCCGTGCCTCTACTACGGCGACGAGATCGGCATGGGCGACAACATCTGGCTCGCGGACCGCGACGCCGTGCGCACGCCGATGCAGTGGACCCCGGACCGCAACGCCGGGTTCTCGACGGCGGACCCCGGCAAGCTGTACCTGCCGCTGGTGCAGTCGCTCGTCTACCACTACGGCAACGTCAACGTGGAGTCGCAGCTCGCGCAGCCCACGTCCCTGCTGCACTGGGTGCACGGCATGCTCGCCGTGCGCAGGCAGCACCGGGCGCTCGGGCTGGGCGACTTCCAGGTGGTGCCGTGCGACAACGAGGCGGTGCTGACGTTCCTGCGTCGCACGGACGACGAGACGATCCTCGTGGTCGCGAACCTCGCCGCGACGGCCCGCGCCGCGACCCTCACCCTGCAGGAGCACGCGGGCTGGGCGGCGCGCGACATCTTCGGCGGTGCGCACTTCCCGGACGTGCGGGCGGACGGGACCCTGACGTTCACCCTGGGCTCCCGGGAGTTCTACTGGCTGGAGCTGACGGCTCCGTGACCCTCGACGCGCAGGCACCCGACGACCTCGACCACGAGCTGACCGGACTCCTGCGCGCGTGGCTGCCGCAGCGGCGCTGGTACCCCGCGAAGGGCGCGCACGCACGGCTGTCGCCGGTGGGCACGGTGCACCTGGGCGACGGCGTGCGTGTGCTGCTCGTGCGGGCACGGGCCGGCGCGGTGGACGTGGTCCTGCAGGTCCCGCTGATCGTGCAGGGGGGTGCCGCGCCCGGCGGCGCCGACCCCTCGGCGGTGGTCGGCGAGGTCGGGGGCCGCACCGTCCTCGAGGCGACCGGTGACCCCCGGTTCCTGGCCGCCTGGCTGGCGGCCGCGGAGGGCCCCGGGACGCCGGTGGACGTCGCGGGTGCGCGGGTCGTGACCGGTGAGCAGTCGAACACCTCGGTCGTCCTGCCCGGGCCGGACGGCACGCCGCGCGGCATGCTCAAGGTGCTGCGCACGGTCGCGGACGGCCCGAACCCCGACATCGACGTGCCACGGCGCCTCGTCGACGTCGGCTGGGAGGGCGTCCCGGCCCCGCTGGCCTGGATGCGTGCCCGGTGGACCGCACCGGACGGGACACCCGCCGAGGGGTACCTGGGCGTGGTCAGCGCGTTCGTGCCCGGTGCGCAGGACGGTTTCGAGCTGGCGTGCGCGTGGGCGCGCGAGGGCCGCGCGTTCGCGGAGCCCGCCGCGGAGCTCGGTGCGACGGTCGCGGGCATGCACAGCGCGCTCGTCGAGGCGTTCGGGACGTCGCCCACGACCGACGGCACCGCCCTGGCGGGTGCCCTGCTGGAGCGCCTCGCCTGGGCCACGGCTGCCGTCCCGTCGCTCGCCGCGCGCGCCGCCGCGGTGGAGCGCGTCGCGGCCGCCGTCGGCGCCCTGCCGCACACGCCGCCCCGTCAGCGCGTGCACGGGGACCTGCACCTGGGCCAGGTGCTGCGCTCGGCGGGCCGCTGGTTCGTCATCGACTTCGAGGGCGAGCCCCTCGCCCCGCTGGAGGCCCGCGTGCGCCCGGACCTGGCGCTGCGGGACGTCGCCGGGCTCCTGCGGTCGTTCGACTACGCGGCGGCCGTCGGCGGCCTCACCGGCGCGGCGGCGCAGGCGTGGACGCAGGACGCCCGCGCGGCGCTGCTCGCGGGCTACGGCGTGACCGGCGACGCGACGAGCACGCTCCTGCTGCGGGCCCTGGAGCTCGACAAGACCCTCTACGAGGGCGTGTACGAGGCGCGCAACCGCCCGGCCTGGGCGGCCATCCCCGAGGCCGGGCTGGACCGCCTGCTGGACTGAGGAGGTCCCGTCAGGCGGTGACGGGGCCGGCCCGCAGCTCGGTGAGCGGCGGGACCGCCGCGCGCATGCCGGCCTGCCGCGGTGCCAGCTCGGCCTGCAGGACGAGGGCCGCCCCGCCCACGGCCGCGGCCTCGGACGCGTGCGGCGAGATCGTCACGCGGACCCCGTGCGTCGCGCGCGCGAAGAACGCCTCGGACAGGCGCTGCTGGACGACGGGCAGGTAGAGCGAGCCCGCCTGGGCGAACGACGACCCGGTGAGGACGACGAGGTCGAGGTCGAGCAGGTTCGCCAGGACGAGCGCGGCGGTGGCGACGTACCGCGCCGACTCGTCGAGCAGGCGCACGGGCGTGGGCTCCCCGCGCGCGGCGGCGCGGGCGACGGCGGCGAAGTCCTCCGCGACGCCGCGGCCGGGCAGGTCGATGCCGGCCTCGAGGGCACGGGCGACCACCGCGGCGGGGCCCGCGAGCGCCTCGACGCAGCCCCGGCTGCCGCACCAGCAGCGCGGCCCGTCGACGTCGACGCAGACGTGGCCGACCTCGCCGGCGTTGGACGACCGCCCGCGGAAGACGGTGCCGTCGACGATGATCCCGGCGCCGATCCCCGTCCCCATGTACAGCGCGGCGCACACCGCCCCCGTGGGCACGCCGCCGGACCAGTACTCCCCGAGCGCGGAGGCGGTCGCGTCGTTGTCGAGCAGGACGGGCAGGCCCACCGCGTCCTCGATCGCCGCCGCCAGCGGGAAGTCCGCCCAGTGCCGCATGACCGGGGGGACGAGCGTCATCCCGCTCGAGGTCGACAGCGGTCCCGGCGACACCACGCCCACACCCAGCAGACCCGCGGGGTCGATGCCCGTGCGGCTCACGGTCGCCGCGATCTCCGCGGCGATCCGTGCGACGACGTCCCGCGGGTCGTCCGACCCCGCACCGGGCCGCCGCCACCGGGCGACGACCTGCCCACCGAGGTCGGCGACGAGGTAGGTGATGCCGGCGTGGTCGAGGTGCACGCCCACGGCGTGCCGGGCGGCGGGGTCGAGCTGCAGGAGCATGCGCGGCTTGCCGCCCGTGGACTCTGCGCGCCCGACCTCCACCACCAGGCCGTCGTCGATGAGCCGCCGCACGACGGTCGAGACGGTGGCCGCCGTCAGGCCGGTCGCGCGCGTGAGCTCGACGCGGCTGACCGTGCCGGCCGCGCGGATCGCGTCGAGGATGGCGCTGCGGCTGCCGGCGCCACCGGGGCGGGACGTACCTGCGCTCACTGTGCTCCCGTCGACGTGCCGGCCGCCGCACGGCCACCTGATCAGCGTATCGACCCGGGCGGCCGGCGCCCCGCCGCCGCACCGGCTCGGCCCGCGGGCCGCGCCCCGTCATCCCACGCGCGTCGCACGCAGCAGCACCAGACGCTCGGGCGACAGCTGGGGGGCCCGTACCCCGACCTGTGCCAGGGCGCGCCCGGTGGCGCGGATGCCGTCCGCCCGCCACCACGGCGCCGTCCGGCCGTGGGTCACCACGTCGCCCGGGGCCTGCGGGCGCACGTGGTACGTCGCGTCGGGGTCGAGCCCGGGCAGCTGGACGGCGTCGGCCGGCAGCTGCGCGCTGGACGCGACGGCGGCGATCGTGAACAGCGCGTCCGACCCGTCCTGCGCGACGACGCCGTGCACCTGGACGGCGGGGTCGGGGACGTCGCCGTGCACGCTGACGCCCGTGTGCAGGAGACCGCGCACGTCCTTGTAGAGCGCCACCCACGCCGCGAGCTCGGCACGCTGCGCCTCGTCCGCCTCCCGCAGGTCCCACTCGATGCCGAGGTGGCCGAACAGCGCGGTCCCCGCGCGGAAGCCGAGGCTCGCGCTGCGCCCGGTGCTGTGCGCGGTCCCCGAGCCGATGTGGGCGCCGATGAGCTCGAGCGGGATCAGCAGGTTGGTCCACGGCTGGATGGCGCGCCGCTCGAGCGCGTCGATGCAGTCCGAGGCCCACACGCGGTCCGTGCGCTGCAGGATCTCGAGGTCGACCCGGGAGCCGCCCGACGAGCACGACTCGATCTCGACCCGGGGGTGCCGCGTCCGCAGCTCGTCCAGCAGCCGGTAGACGGCGAGCGTCTGCCCGTGGACCCCGGGCACGCCGGCAGGCCCGTGGCCCGCGTCGACGAGGTCACGGTTGTGGTCCCACTTGAGGTACGCGATGTCGTGGTCGCGCAGCAGGGCGTCGAGCCGGCCGAGGATGTGCTCGAACACCTCCGGGCGCGCGAGGTCCAGCACCTGCTGGTGCCGTGCGGGCCGGGGCAGCCGGTCGGGCAGCCGAAGCATCCAGTCCGGGTGAGCCCGTGCGAGCTCGGAGTCGGGGTTCACCATCTCCGGCTCGACCCAGAGGCCGAACTGCAGCCCCAGCCCGGTGACGTGGTCGATCAGCGGCGCGAGCCCGTCGGGCCAGACCTCCTCGGAGACGTACCAGTCCCCGAGCCCGCGGCTGTCGTCGCGACGGGACCCGAACCAGCCGTCGTCGAGGACGAACCTCTCCGCCCCGACGGCGGCCGCCGTGTCGGCCAGCTCGGTGAGCCGGGCCAGGTCGTGCTGGAAGTACACCGCCTCCCAGGTGTTCAGCGTGACGGGCCGCGGGCTGCGCGGGTGCTGCGGGCGGGCACGCAGCCACGCGTGGAAGCGCGCGGCCAGCGTGTCGAGGCCCTGCTCGCCGTACGCGCCGTACACCCAGGGGCTCGTGTAGGACTCCCCGGGGGACAGCCGCACCTCGCCCGGCTCGAGCAGCTCCCCGCCGCCCAGCAGCCCGGGGTGGTAGTGGTTCCGCTCGGCGAGGCTGCGGTGGTTGCCGGACCACGCGACGTGCCACCCCCACGCCTCGCCGCGGCGGTGCGCCAGGTCGTCGGTGCCCGCGACCAGGACGTACGGCGTGTCGTAGCCGGTGCGTCCGCGGCGGTTCTCCCGCAGCCGGGTGCCGTGCGTGAACGCCGTGCGCAGGGGCGCGCGCTCGCGCGCCCAGTGCCCACCCATGTCGAGCAGGGTCGTCGCGCGTGCCGGCACGGGCAGCGTGAGGAGCAGGCCGCCGACCTCGTAGACGTCGTCGCCCTCGTTCGTCACGGTGGCCCGCTGCCGCACGAGACCCTGCGGCGTCAGCTCGAGGACGAGCTCCAGCCCGAGACCCGCGGCCGCGTCCGACGCGGGCACCACCAGCACCGCGCCGCCGTCCGCGGACCGGTCCAGGGTGGCCGGTCCGGTCGTGAACGACGCGGACCAGGCGCGCCCCGCGCGGGACCCGGTGAGGCCGGGCGTACCGAGCCACCCGTCGGCCTGGGCGGGCAGGACGGACGGCACCACCTCGGCGTCGACAGGGAAGCCCATCGACGCCGGGCGCGCGGCGAGCGCCAGGTCGGCGAGCGCGTCGTCGCCGGTGAGGCCCAGGTCGGCCCCCCAGTGCAGCACGCGCGGCACGCCGGTCAGGTCGAGGACCAGGCTCACGCCGCCGGCGCGCAGGTGCAGCAGGTCGCCGACGTCGGCACCCCGCGTCCTGCCGCCGGTCGCGCCGGTCATGGTGGTCGTCTCGTCGTCGGGACGCTGGGGCACCGCTCACCTCCGTGTGATCCCGACCACCCTACGACGTTGACGTACTTAGTTCAGTTGCCTAACAATGAATCCGTTCCCGGGGTCGGTGCCGACCTGCCGCGCGACGACGCGCGCCGCGGGACCCGGACCGGGAGCACCCACCATGAACCGTGACGTCCTCGCCGAGGGCTGGACCCTCACCGCCACCGCCGGACTCCCGCAGGACCTGCCGGCCGACCTGGCCGACGCGCTGGCGACCGGCGTGCCCGCCCGCGTCCCGGGCACCACCCACACCGACCTGCTCACCGCCGGCCTGGTCCCGGACCCCTACCTCGACCGCAACGAGGAGGTGCTGGCGTGGATGAAGCGCGTCGACTGGGCCTACGCCCACCCCCTGCAGCTGGCCCCGCCGGCCGACGACGAGCGCGTCGACCTGGTGCTCGAGGGCGTCGACACCGTCGCGACCGTCCGCTTCGACGGCACCGTCCTCGCGCGGACCGCCAACCAGCACCGCTCGTACCGCATCGACCTGCGCGAGCACGTGCGGCCCGGCCCGCAGACGCTGCGCGTCGAGCTCGCCTCCGCCCTGACGTACGCCGAGGCCGAGGCCGCGCGGCTCGGGCCGCGACCGATGGCCTACCACCAGCCGTTCAACATGGTCCGCAAGATGGCCTGCTCCTTCGGGTGGGACTGGGGGCCGGACCTCCAGACGGCCGGCCTGTGGCGGCCCGCCGCCGTCGAGCGCTGGCGGGTCGCGCGGCTGGCGTCGGTGCGCCCGCTCGTGGACGTCGAGCCGGACGGCACCGGTGTCGTGCACGTCCACGTCGACGTCGAGCGCTCCGGCCTGCCGGGCGGCGACGCACCGCTGGTGGTGCGCGCACGCGTCGCGGGCAGCGACGTCGTCGCCGAGGTCCGCCCGGGAGCCACCACGGCCGTGGTGCGTCTCGAGGTGGCGCACGCGCCGCTGTGGTGGCCGGTCGGCCACGGCGCCCAGCCGCTGCACGAGCTGCAGGTCGAGCTGCGGGCCGCGGACCCGGGCGCCCCCGCGGGGCCGCGCGGCACCGGCCCCCTGCTCGGTGCCTGGTCCCGGCGCATCGGGTTCCGCACCGTCGAGCTCGACACCGCGCCCGACGACGACGGCTCGGCCTTCACGCTGCGCGTCAACGGACGCTCGGTGTTCGTCCGGGGCGCGAACTGGATCCCCGACGACCACCTCCTGACGCGCATCACGCGCGAGCGCCTCGCCGGGCGCCTGGACCAGGCGCTCGGGGCGCACCTCAACCTGCTGCGGGTGTGGGGCGGCGGCATCTACGAGTCCGAGGACTTCTACGAGCTGTGCGACGAGCGGGGGCTGCTCGTCTGGCAGGACTTCCTGCTCGCGTGCGCCGCGTACCCCGAGGAGTCCCCGCTGCACCAGGAGCTCGAGGCGGAGGCGCGCGAGCACGTGGCGCGGCTGACGCCCCATCCCTCGCTCGTGCTGTGGAACGGCGGCAACGAGAACCTCTGGGGGTTCCGCGACTGGGGCTGGGAGCCGCGGCTCGACGGCGCCACGTGGGGCCTGCGGTACGCGACCGAGATCTTCCCCGCGGTCGTCGCGGAGCTCGACCCGACGCGCCCCTACTCCCCCAACAGCCCGTCGTCCCCCGGCTACGACCTGCACGACGTCCACCCGAACGACCCCGACCACGGCACGCACCACCAGTGGGACGTGTGGAACCGGGTGGACTACGCGGTGTACCGCGACGAGGTCCCGCGCTTCTGCTCCGAGTTCGGCTTCCAGGGGCCGCCGACGTGGGCCACGCTGGAGCGCGCCGTGCGCGCCGAGGACGGCTCCGTCGCCGGCAAGGAGCACCCGACCTTCCTGCTGCACCAGAAGGCGGAGGACGGGAACGGCAAGCTGGACCGCGGCATGGCGCCCCACCTGGGCGTGCCGAGCGACTTCGCGGACTGGCTGTGGGCCGGGCAGCTCAACCAGGCGCGCGCCGTCCGGTTCGCCATCGAGCACTACCGCTCCTGGTGGCCCACCACCGCCGGCGCGATCGTCTGGCAGCTCAACGACTGCTGGCCCGTGACCTCCTGGGCGGCGGTCGACGGCGACGGACGCCGCAAGCCGCTGTGGTGGGCGATGCGCGCGGCCTTCGCCGAGCGCCTGGTCACCGTCCAGCCGCGGGACGGGCGCGAGTCGCTCGTCGTCGTCAACGACACGCCCGCCCTGTGGAAGGCGAACGCCGTCCTCGAGCGCCAGACCCTCGACGGCGCCGTCCTGGCGCGCGCGGAGCTCCCGCTGACCGTCGGCGCCTGGTCGGCCGCCACGTTCCCCGTCGCCGCGTCGCTGCGCACCCCGGACGACGCCACGCGCGAGGTGCTCGTGGTCACGCTCGACGGCCGTCGAGCCGTGCACACCTGGGTCGAGGACGTCGACCTCGCGCTCGACCCCGACCCGGTGGACGCCCGGGTGCACCCCCTGCAGGGCGGGTACGCCGTCGAGGTGACGGCACGCTCGCTCGTCCGCGACCTCACGCTCCTCGTCGACAGGCTCGACCCCGACGCGACCGTCGACGAGGCCCTGGTGACGTTGCCGGCGGGCGCGCAGGCCACTGTCCGGGTCCGCACCGCCCGCACGCTGGACCCCGCGGCCCTCGTGTCGGCGCCGGTCCTGCGCAGCGCGAACGACGTCGTCGTCCGTGCTCGCGCCGTGGAGGCGTGAACCGACCGGCGCGCCTGCCGACCACACCCGCCCCGGCGCCCGGGCCGACGGCTACGCTGACCGCCGTGGGGGCTGACGCGATCGGACTGGTGCTGGCCCGCCCGGCGCGCATGCTGGGGCTCGAGCCGTTCTTCATGGAGCTCATCGGCGGCATCGAGGAGACGCTCTCGCCCGACGAGCGCTCCCTGCTGCTGCACCTGGTGCCGGACCACGACGCCGAGATCGCCGCCTACCGTCGGTGGGGCCAGGGCGGCCTCGTCGACGCCGTCGTGCTCGTGAACCTCGTGGTCGACGACCCGCGGCTGCCGGTGCTGCGCGAGCTCGGGATCCCGACGGTCGTCGTCGGGGGTCCGGAACGGGCCGTCCCGGACGTCGCCCACGTGTGGATGGACAACGACCGCGCCATGCGCGAGGCGGTCGGCTACCTGGTCGACCTGGGGCACGAGACGATCGGGCGGGTCTCGGGGCCGGCGGCCCTGGCCCACACGCGGGCCCGCACCCAGGCGTTCCTCAGCGAGTGCGCGTCCCGCGGGGCGCACGGCGTCGTCGTCGAGGGCGACTACAGCGAGACGTCCGGCACGCGCGCCGCGCGCACGCTCCTGGGACGCAACCACGCGCCGTCCGCCCTCGTCTTCGACAACGACGTGATGGCGCTCGCCGCGCTCGGCGTCGCCCACGAGCTGGGGCTCACGGTCCCGGACGACGTCTCGTTGCTCGCGTGGGACGACTCCCCGCTGTGCCGCCTGTCCCACCCCTCGCTCACCGCCATGAGCCTCGACGTGCACGCCATGGGGGTCCAGGTCGGTGACGTGGTGCTCAACCTGCTGGCGTCGGGCCGGCCCACGACCTCGACGGCGCCGCTGCCCCGGCTCGTCGCGCGCGGCAGCACGGCGCGCCGGGCCCGCTGACGACGCCACGACGCGCGGGCGCCGCCGGAGGGCGCATCACCTGCGGCGACGCCGTCGGGGTGGTTGGCTAGGGCCATGACCGCGGCTCCTCCGTCCCCCGTGCCCGTCGACCACGACACGCTGCGCACCGTCGCAGCGGGCGCGTACTACGACCCCCACGCCGTCCTGGGACCGCACGTGGGCGAGGGCACGGTGACGGTCCGCACGCTCCGTCCGCTCGCCGACCGGGTCGCGGTCGTCACCGCCGACGCCACGTACGAGGCCGCGCACGAGATCGACGGCATCTGGTACGCGCTGCTGCCGGGAACCACCGTGCCCGACTACCGCATCGAGGTCACGTACGCGGGCTGGACGACACGGGTCGACGACCCCTACCGCTTCCTGCCGACGGTCCAGGAGCTCGACCGGTACCTGGTGCGCGAGGGCCGCCACGAGCAGCTCTGGGAGGTGCTCGGCGCGAACGTGCGCACCTACGACGGCGAGCTCGGCGAGGTCCGAGGGACGTCCTTCGCCGTGTGGGCCCCGAACGCCCGCGCGGTCCGCGTCGTCGGGGACTTCAACCACTGGCAGGGGGCGACCCACACCATGCGGTCGCTCGGGGAGTCGGGGATCTGGGAGCTGTACGCCCCCGGCGTCGACGCCGGCGCCCGCTACAAGTTCGAGATCCTCGGCGCCGACGGGTCCTGGCACCAGAAGGCGGACCCGCTCGCGAAGGGCACGGAGGTCCCTCCGGCGACGGCGTCCGTCGTGGTGGAGTCGCGGTACAGCTGGGGTGACGACGCCTGGATGACCGCACGTGCGCAGCGCGACCCGCACGGCGGCCCGGTGAGCATCTACGAGGTCCACCTGGGCTCGTGGCGCAAGGGCCTGTCGTACCGCGACCTCGCCCACCAGCTCAGCGAGTACGCGCTCGAGATGGGTTTCACGCACGTCGAGCTGATGCCCGTCGCGGAGCACCCGTTCGGCGGCTCCTGGGGCTACCAGGTGACGTCCTACTACGCCCCCACGTCCCGCTTCGGGCACCCCGACGACTTCCGCTACCTGGTCGACTGCCTGCACCGCGCCGGCATCGGCGTCATCGTCGACTGGGTCCCGGCGCACTTCCCCAAGGACGAGTGGGCGCTGGCCCACTTCGACGGGACCGCGCTGTACGAGCACCCGGACCCGCTGCTCGGCGAGCACCCGGACTGGGGCACCTACGTCTTCAACTTCGGACGGCCGGAGGTCCGCAACTTCCTCGTGGCGAACGCGACCTACTGGCTGGAAGAGTTCCACGTCGACGGGCTGCGGGTGGACGCGGTCGCGTCGATGCTCTACCTGGACTACTCCCGCCAGCCCGGCCAGTGGCGCCCCAACCAGTACGGCGGCCGCGAGAACCTCGAGGCCATCTCGTTCCTGCAGGAGGCCAACGCGACGGCCTACCGCCGCACCCCCGGGATCATGATGATCGCCGAGGAGTCGACGGCGTGGCCCGGCGTCACGGCACCGACGTCCGCGCAGGGGCTCGGATTCGGGCTCAAGTGGAACATGGGCTGGATGAACGACACCCTGCGCTACCTGGCGGAGGAGCCGATCAACCGGCGGTACCACCACCACGAGATCACGTTCTCGATGGTCTACGCCTACTCCGAGCACTTCGTCCTGCCGATCAGCCACGACGAGGTGGTCCACGGCAAGGGCTCGCTGTACGAGCGCATGCCCGGTGACCACTGGCAGAAGCTCGCCGGGGTCCGCGCCCTGCAGGCGTACCAGTGGACGCACCCCGGAAAGCAGCTGCTGTTCATGGGCCAGGAGTTCGCCCAGCGCGGCGAGTGGGCGGAGTCGCGCTCCCTCGACTGGTTCGCGCTCGACGACCCGTCGCACCGCGGCGTGCAGCAGTCGCTGCGTGACCTGAACGCGCTCTATCGCGCGACACCCGCCCTGTGGGAGCTCGACCACACGCCCGACGGCTTCCAGTGGCTCGTGTCCGACGAAGCCGGCCTCAACCTGCTCGCCTACGTCCGCTACGGCGTGGCGACCCCGCCGGCCGTGGTGGTCGTGAACTTCGCAGGCGTCCCGCACGAGGGTTGGCGCCTGCCCCTGCCGCAGGGCGGCCGGTGGCGCGAGGCGTTCAACTCCGACGCGGAGGCGTACGGCGGGTCGGGCGTGGGGAACCTCGGGGAGATCGTCGCCGAGCCCGTGGAGCACTTCGGACGTTCCTGGTCCGCGTCGATCCGCGTCCCTCCCCTGGGCGCCGTGATCTTCGTCGCCGAGGACACGTCGACGAGTGCGATCGCCTCCCCCGACGACACGATCTGACGCCGGTCCTGGGACGGCCTGAGCGCAGTACCGGGTCTGGGCCGGCCCGAGCCCCCGATGCGCTCCCGGTACGCCGGAGTGCACCCGGGTTCCGGGCGTACGTCCGGCGCGCCCGCGTATCCGGCACAGGCGTGCACGGCGCACGGCGGGTCGCGTAGCGCTGCGCCGGCTGCGCTCACCGGCACGCGCCGCCCGGTTCACCGACAGGCGGGCGCGCGGACTCACGCGGGGCATACATGCAGGAACGCCTCAGAGGCGTATCTACGCACGCTCCGCAAGGCGCGTGCAGGGGCACCACGCACGGCGCGTGCAGGGGCACCACGCACGGCGCGTGTGCGGGCACCACGCACGGCGCGTGTGCGGGCACCACGCACGGCGCGTGTGCGGGAACGACGAAAGGCCCACCCCGCGAGGGGTGGGCCTTTCGTTGAATGATTGTCCGGCGGCGTCCTACTCTCCCACACCCTG
>JAEWEJ010000361.1 GCA_023389455.1 Actinomycetes bacterium
CGGCCTGCCGTCGTACCCGCACCCGCGCCTGATGCCGGACTTCTGGGAGTTCCCGACGGTGTCGATGGGCCTCGGCCCGTCGTCGGCGATCTACCAGGCGTGGACGAACAAGTACCTGCACCTGCGCGGCATCAAGGACACGAGCCAGCAGGACGTGTGGGCGTTCCTCGGCGACGGCGAGATGGACGAGCCGGAGTCCCGCGGCATGCTGCAGCACGCCGCCCAGCAGGGCCTGGACAACCTGACCTTCGTCGTGAACTGCAACCTGCAGCGCCTCGACGGCCCGGTGCGCGGCAACGGCAAGATCATCCAGGAGCTCGAGGCCTTCTTCCGTGGCGCCGGTTGGAACGTCATCAAGGTCGTCTGGGGCCGCGAGTGGGACGCCCTGCTCCAGGCCGACAAGGACCGCGCCCTGGTCAACCTCATGGACCAGACGACGGACGGCGACTACCAGACCTACAAGGCGAACGACGGCGCGTTCGTCCGCGAGAACTTCTTCGGCCGGGACCCGCGCACGAAGGCCCTGGTCAAGGACATGACCGACGACCAGATCTGGGCGCTCAAGCGGGGCGGTCACGACTACCGCAAGCTGTTCGCCGCCTACACGGCAGCCACCAAGCACACCGGGCAGCCGACCGTCATCCTCGCCCACACGGTCAAGGGCTACGGGCTCGGCCCTCACTTCGCGGGCCGGAACGCCACGCACCAGATGAAGAAGATGCAGGTCTCGGATCTCAAGCTCCTTCGCGATGCGATGAAGATCCCGGTGACCGACGAGCAGCTCGCCGACCCGTACAACGCCCCGTACTACCGCCCGCCGGAGGACGACCCGACGCTGCAGTACATGCTCGACCGTCGTCGGGAGCTCGGCGGCTTCCTGCCGGAGCGGCGAGTATCGAAGAAGCAGCTGCCGCTGCCGGAGGACAAGACGTACGAGGTCCTCGCCAAGGGCTCCGGCAAGCAGGAGATTGCCACCACGATGGCGCTCGTCCGGCTGCTCAAGGACCTCATCAAGGACAAGGAGTTCGGCCGGTACATCGTGCCGATCATCCCGGACGAGGCCCGCACGTTCGGCCTGGACTCGATCTTCCCGTCCGCGAAGATCTTCAACACCGGCGGCCAGAACTACACCCCGGTGGACGCCGAGATGATGCTCTCCTACAAGGAGTCCGAGCAGGGGCAGATCCTTCACACGGGCATCAACGAGGCGGGCTCGGCCGCCGCCATGCAGGTCGTCGGCACCTCCTACGCGGTGCACGACCAGCCGATGATCCCGTTCTACATCTTCTACTCGATGTTCGGCTTCCAGCGGACCGGCGACCAGTTCTGGGCGGCGGGCGACCAGCTCGCGCGCGGCTTCGTCATCGGGGCGACGGCGGGACGCACCACGCTGGCCGGCGAGGGCACGCAGCACATGGACGGCCACTCGCCGATCCTCGCGGCGACGAACCACGGGTTCGTCCAGTACGACCCGGCCTACGGCTACGAGATCCGGCACATCGTCAAGGACGGTCTGCAGCGGATGTACGGCGAGGACCCCCGCGACCCGAACGTCATGTACTACCTGACGGTCTACAACGAGCCGATGGTGCAGCCGGCCGAGCCCGAGGGCGTCGACGTCGAGGGCATCCTCAAGGGCATCCACCTCATCGCCCCGGCCGAGGGTGACGGGCCGCGTGCCCAGATCCTCGCGTCCGGCGTCGCGGTGCCGTGGGCGCTCGAGGCCCAGCACCTGCTGGCCGAGGACTGGGGCGTGCGCGCCGCGGTCTGGTCGGTGACGAGCTGGAACGAGCTGCGCCGCGACGCGCTGGCCGCCGAGCAGCACGCGTTCCTCAACCCGGGCGACGAGGTGCGCACCCCGTACCTCACGGCCAAGCTCCAGGGCGCGGAGGGGCCGTTCGTCGCCACCACGGACTACGACCACCTCGTGCCCGACCAGGTGCGCGCCTGGATCCCGGGCCGCTACGCGACGCTCGGTGCCGACGGGTTCGGGTTCTCCGACACCCGTGCCGCAGCACGCCGCCACTTCAAGATCGACGGTCCGTCGACGGTCGTGCGGGTGCTGCAGCAGCTGGTGCTCGAGGGCAAGGTGGACCCGTCGCTCCCGGCGCAGGCCATCGAGCGCTACCGCCTGCACGACGTCACCGCCGGCACGTCCGGCAACACGGGCGGCGACTCCTGACCGACCCTGCACGACGGACGCCCCCGGCCTTCATGGCCGGGGGCGTCCGTGCGTCTGGGGCGGTGCGTCGGGCGTGGCGCGTCTGGGGGCGCGCGTCAGACGCGGCGCGTCAGGGCGCGCGCGTCAGAGCGTCGGACGCGGCGCGTCAGAGCGTCGGACACGGCGCGTCAGAGCGTCGGACACAGCGCGTCAGAGCGTCGGACACGGCGCGTCAGCGGGCGTGCGTCAGCCGCGGCGTCAGGGGCCGGGCGTCCCGCGCCGCTCGCTCAGGTGCCGGGGATGGACTGCTGGGCCTGCGCGATCTCCCGCGCCAGCTCGGCCTTGAGGCCGGCGATCTCCGCCTGACGGGGGTACAGGTCGAGGGACGCGAGGTGCTGCTTGGCCTCGAGCGGGCGGTCCGCGGCGATCGCGGCGCGCACCAGCTCGCGTGCCACGTCGGGCACCTGCTCCCGGGGGCGCCAGTGCCCGACGCCCAGGTTCAGCGCGTCGACCGGGAGCCCTGCTTCGCTCAACAGCGCCAGGCCCTGCACGAGCGCCTGCCCGGTCTGGTCGCGCTCGGCGGCGGTCGTGAGCCGCCGGATCGCACCCTCGTGGTCGTCGCGCAGCGACAGCCGTGCCACCTCGATGAGCGGGTACCAGGCACGCGGGTTGCCCGCGAGCTCCTCACCCAGCGACCAGACGGCCAGGTCAGCGGCGTGCTGCCGCTCGTGCTCGACGTTCGGCGCGGTCAGCGGGTCCTGCTCGGCGACCTGCTCGGCTGCACGCCGGCGCACGATCTCGGCGAGGGCCTGGAAGGCACGTTCGTTGTTCGGGTCGTCGCTCAGCATGGAGCGCAACGCGTCCTCGTGGAGCGTGTCGCCCCGTCGCGAGGCCGTCGTGGGACGCCGGGCGCCGACCTTGGAGGCCGAGGACGGTCGCCGCATGAGCTGACGCAGGCGGGGCAGAAGAGCCATGCCGCGACCCTATCCGTTCCGTCCGACGCGCACCCCTCCGAGACGAGGGCATACCGCGGGATGCGGACGTGGACGTTTGTCGACTTCCCACAACGCCCGCCCTATGCTCGCGCCCATGGTGACGGCTCCGAGGACGCCGGCGGCACGCGCCGCCCGTGGCACGTCCGCACCCGTGGCCGGCTCGCCGGGGCCCGCGCGGGCCGCTGACGAGAGCGAGACGCAGCGACGCGTGCGTGACGGCACGGGGCTCCTCGCGGCCGCCGCCATGCGGCGCCTCGACCAGGACCTCGAGTGGTACCGGGCGCTGCCCGCGGAGGACCGGTCCTGGGTCAACCTCGTCGCGCAGGCCGGCATCACCGCCTTCGTGACCTGGTACGCGGACCCGAGCCGGACCCCGCACGGCGTCGGCGAGATCTTCGCGACCGCCCCGCCCGAGCTGACGCGCTCGATCTCCCTGCAGCACACGCTGCAGCTCGTGCGCGTCGTCGTCGACGTGGTCGAGACGCACTCGGACCGCCTGGCCGCCCCGGGCGCCGAGCGCGAGCTGCGTGAGGCCGTCATGCGGTACTCGCGTGAGGTCGCGTTCTCGGCCGCCGAGGTGTACGCCCGCGCGGCCGAGGTCCGGGGCGCGTGGGACGCGCGCCTGGAGGCCCTGGTCGTCGACGCCCTCGTCCGCGGCGACGTCGACGACTCGCTGCGGTCCCGGGTCTCGGCCCTCGGCTGGAGCGGGCGCGGGTCCACGCTCGTGGTCGTCGGGACCGCCGGTGCGCACATGGACGAGGTCCGCGCGGCCGACCTGCGCCGTGCGACGCGGCGCGCCGCCGACGACGCCCTCGTCGGGATCCTGGGCGACCGCCTCGTGGTCTTCCTCGGCGGCGAGTCCGACCTGCGCGCTGCGGCCACGACCCTGCTGCCGCGCTTCGGGCCCGGACCCGTCGTCGTCGGTCCGACGGCTCCCGGGCTGGCCGAGGCGACCCGCTCGGCCCGCGCCGCGCTCGCCGGGCTGGCCGCCGCTCCCGGGTGGGAGC
>JAEWEJ010000373.1 GCA_023389455.1 Actinomycetes bacterium
GCCACGGGCTGCGCGGGAGCCGCGGCGAGCGGCGGCGGTGCCGCCGGGACCGGGGCCGGGGCCGGGGCCGGGGCCGGGACAGCGGGTACCGGCGACGGGACGACCGCCGCCGGTGCCGGCACGTGCTGCGACGTGCCGTCGTCGGGCAACGTCCCCTCCGGCGCGACCACGACGACCGTCTCCTCCCGGACGCTGACGACGACCGGCTCGTCGTCGTCCGGGTGCGCGGTGCTCATGCCACGCGCGGCGCGGGCTCGGGCTCGGGCTGCGGGTCGTCCTGCGGCAGGTGGACGTCGTTGACGCTGATGTTCACCTCGATGACGTGCAGCCCGGTCATGCGCTCGACCGACGTGATGATGTTGCGCCGCACCCCCTCGGCGAGGTCGACCACGGACACGCCGTACTCGGCGACGAGGTCGACGTCGATCGCGGCCTCGCGCTCGCCGACCTCGACGCTGATGCCCTGCGCGTGGTTGGTCGTCCCGCCGGGGATGCGCTCGCGGATCGCGCCGAACGCGCGGGCCGCACCGCCGCCGAGCGCGTGGACACCGCTGACGTCCGCGGCGGCGATGCCGGCGATCTTGGCGACGACGCCGTCGGCGATGGTCGTGGTGCCGTACTTGGTCTGCAGCGGCGTGCCGCCGGACGCAGCCGGCCCGCCGGGCCCGCCGGTGGAGGGGTTGCCGACCCGCGGCGCGCGGTTCTCCGTGCCGACTGCGGGAGTGGTCGTCTGCTCGCTCATGGGTGCTCCTGGTGCTGTGGTACGGGTGGTCCGGCGGTGGTGGGGCTGCCGACGGTGCGTGCAGGTCGGCCGGGACGGTCCGACCCGGGTGCCGACCGGCGGGTTGACGCCGACACTGGGTGAGTGCCTCCTCGTCCACGGACGTCACGGTCGAGCGGATGTGACCTGTATCACACTACGCTCGCACTCCCGTCCCCGCCGGTCGAGCCGTGAGCGCCGAGCCCGCGCGCCCGGCGGCGACACGGCGCCCCGAGGCACCCGTCGATCCCCGGCCCGTCGGACCCCCGCCGCCCGACGACCCCGCCGCACCGCCCGCACCCGCCGCACCGCGTGACGGCCCGGGCCCGGCCTCAGGCGCCGAGGACGTCACCGACGACGTCCTCGTCGAACGCGCCGGGCTCGGTGACCACGCGGCGTTCAGGGCGCTCGTCGGCCGGCACGGCGCCGCGCTCTACCGCTACGCGCGGCGCCTGCTGCCGTCCGCGCAGGACGCCGAGGACGCGGTGCAGGACGCCCTGACGGCCGCCTGGCTCGGCGCCGACGGCTACCGCGGCGAGTCCGGGGTCCGGACCTGGCTCTTCGGCATCCAGACCAACTGCGTACGCCGCGCCGCCCGCCGTCGCGCCCACGTCCCGGACCCGGTGGAGCGGTACGCCGACGGCCCCACGGCCACCCGTGCCGCCCCGGGCGACGAGCCGGTGGAGCACCTGCTGGCCACCGACCTGCGGGCGGCGCTCGACCGCGCGCTGGCCGACCTGCCGGCGCCGCAGCGCGCGGCGTGGCTGCTGGTGGAGGTCGAGGGTCTCTCGTACGCCGACACCGCGCAGGTGCTGGGCACCAGCCACGCGGCCGTCCGCGGCACGCTCGAGCGTGCCCGCCACACCCTGGGAAGGAGGTTCGCCGCATGGCGCTGAACGACGACGTCCCGCTCCCGGCCGACGACCTGCTCGGCCTGGCCACCGCGCAGCTGCGCACCCACACCGACGAGGGCTGGGTGGCCGTCGCCCCGCGGCTGCTCGCCTCGGCGCTGGCCGCAGTCCGGCCCTCGCAGCCGGTGCGCGGCCGGCACGCGCACGGCCCGTACACCGTGACGGCGAGCACCCTGCGTGCGTCGCTGCGCACGCTCCTGGACCCCGACCACCGCGTGCGGGTGCGGCGCATCGCGTTCCGCACGGGGCCGGACGACGTGCTCGAGGAGGTGGTGCTCGAGCTCTCGGCCGCCTACCTGCAGCCGCTCGTGCCGCTGGCCGACGACGTCCGGCGCACCGTCGCGCACCACCTGCGCGACGTGCTGGGCGACCCCGGGCTGCCCGACGACGCCGTCACGGTGGACCTGCTGGTCACGGACGTGCACCGGACGTAGGTGCCCGCACCGGGGCGACGCCCTGCCGACCGCGCAGGGGCACGTCTGCGTCAGCGCACGTCGACCGGACGCTCCCAGGCCCGCCCGTCCATCTGCCGGAACCCGACGCGCTCGAGGTACCCGACCGACCCGGGCGGGGTGGTCGGCACCACCAGCCGACGCAGGCCGTGCGCCGCGAAGACGTCCGAGTGCCGGTAGACGAACTCCCCCGGGGTGAAGTCGCGGAACCGCGGCGTCACCCAGTCGAGGACGACGACGCCCGTCCCGTCGCCGGCGTCGCGCACCAGCACCACGCCCACGGTCTCGTCGCCGCGGACCACGAGGAATGCCAGCTCGCGCTCGGCCGCGTCCGCGCCCGGGACGTCGACCGGGGCGTCGCCCGCGACGTCGACCGCCGAGACGGTGCGGTGCCGTGCGACGTCGGCGCCGTGGACCGCCAGGACGTGACGCAGGTACGCGTCGTCCGGCGCGACCTCGACCACGGCGTACACGGCCTCGTCGTCGCGCTCGCGGCGCAGACGCCACAGCCAGTAGACGTCGATGACGGCGATCGCCCCGTTCATGGCCGCGAACGCCCAGATCCCGAAGACCGCGTTGTACGCGGTGGCGAGCACCGCGCCCACGAGGTTCATGACCCGGAACCGCCAGATGCGGGCCTGCATCAGCGACAGGACGACCAGCACGGAGCCCGCCCAGCCCACGACCTCCCACCAGGGCATCTCCGCCATCCCCGCAGGTTATGCCCCCTGGCAGCGGGCTCCGCACAAAGACGTCGACACGAGACGACGCCGCACGGATGCTGGACGCATGACGACCTGGACCGTCCGTGAGGTGCCCGTGCCGACGTCCCTCGACGCCGCCGACGCGTGGCTGCTGCACGGCATGGTGGACGCGCAGAACGACGCGACCCGCGCGGCCTGGGGCACGGACGACTTCGCGACGACCGCGCGCCGGGCACTCGCCGGGCTCGCGCAGCAGGAGTACACACGGCGGGTGCGGCTCGTCGCCGTGGACGGGACCACGGACGCGCCGGACCCCGCCCGGGTGCTCGGCGTGGCCGGGCTGGACCTGCCCGTGAAGGACAACAGCCACACCGGGTGGATGGGCCTCTCGGTGCGCCCGGCGCACCGAGGGCGCGGCATCGGCGAGGCCCTGCACGGCGCCGCGCTCGACGCGGCACGCGCCGCCGGCCGCACGCACCTGATGGCGGAGACCGAGCAGGACGCCGAGCCGGAGCGGGGCCCGGCCACGCTGGCCGCGCCCACGGGCGAGGGCCTGGTCTCGCGCGACGACGCGGGCGTGCGCTTCGCCCTCGCGCACGGGTGGACGCTGGAGCAGGTCGCCCGGCACTCGCGCCTGACGCTGCCGCTCGACCCCGACGCCCTGGAGGCGCACCGGGCCACCGCCGCGGCGTCGGCCGGGCCGGACTACCGGCCCGTCACGTGGCGCGACGCCACCCCGGACGACCGGGTCGACCAGCTCGCCGCACTGCGCACCAGCATGAGCACCGACGAGCCGACCGCGGGCCTCGAGGTCGGGGAGGAGGCGTGGGACGCGCAGCGGGTGCGCACGGCCGACGCCCTGGCGCTGAGCCGGGGCGAGCACCTGCTGACCACGGCGGTCGAGCACGTGCCCACCGGCCGCCTGGTGGCCTACTCCCAGATGATGGTCCCGTCGCACACCGACGAGTTCGTGTGGCAGGAGGACACCCTCGTGCAGCGCGAGCACCGCGGCCACCGGCTCGGCATGCTCGTCAAGGCCGTCCAGCTGCAGACCCTGGCCGAGCAGCACCCGACGGTGCGACGCGTGAGCACGTGGAACGCCGAGGAGAACCGCTGGATGCTCGCGATCAACATCGCTCTGGGGTTCCGCGCCGCCGGCGGCGGCGGGGTGTGGCAGCGCACCGTGTGACGCGTGGTGCCCGTCAGGTGCCGGTGGCCGCCCGCGGGGCCACCGACCACCACCCGGCCCAGCGCCGCCGCGCCTCGGCCATCACCTCGTCGTCCAGGCCGTAGGTCGACATCGTGACGTCGACCGTGCCGTTCGGCGGCCGCTCGACGGCCGGGCGCATGACGAGCACGAGCAGCGACTCCGCGATGCCGTGCAGGTGGATGCCCACCTGGTGCTCGGACTTGTAGACGACCGTGCCGCCCACGCGCGACCCGTCGGGCCGGGTCGCCTCGACGTGCGCGTGGACCGGCAGGCCGCGCACCCCGTGCAGCCCGGCGCGGAAGAGCAGGGGGTCGCGGCGGTCGCCGGCGTCCAGACCGTGGGCCAGCAGGGTCACGCGGTCCTCGCCGGGGTGCACGTCGAGCGCGAACGCGAGCTGGTGGACGAACTGGATCCAGCCCTCGTCCATCTCGTCGAACACCCCGTCGAACATCGACAGGGCGTCGTGGCCGCGGCGCGTGACGGTGACGCGGCAGTGGTCGTCGTCCAGCGCGGTCACGACGAGCCGGTCGTGGTTGGGCCACACCAGGGAACGCGTCGAGCCGCCGTGGTCGTGCTCGCGCGCCTCGTCGTGGAAGATCTGGGCGATCTCCGCGTCCAGCCCGTCGTGATCCCAGCCGAACCACCGTCGCAGCAGCGCAGGGTCCCGCAGGTGCTCCCACACGGTGTCGGCCGGGGCGTTGACCTCGACCGAGACGACCTCACGCGCCTGCAGCTCCATCGACGTCCACCTCGCTCCTCGGTGGTGCCCCGCGGCGTCGTTCGCCCCGGTGGCTCCGACGTTAGCCGGGGAGCCCGGCGGTCGCAGCGGCATCGGCACGCAGGGCGACCACCGTGCCCACCTCGCACGTCCAGCCCGCCGGCGCCAGCGCGCTGACGCGCCCGACGCCGTCGACGTCCACCACGACCTCGGTACGCCCGCGACGCGAGCGCAGCGCGTGCACGACGCCCGTGACCTCGCCGTCGCCCGCGACGACGAACGCGCCCGCGGCGAGCGCGAGCACCCCGCCGACGGGCAGCAGCGCGACCCGCGCAGCGCGGGCGGCGTCGACGAGGGCCTGCACCGCGGCCGGCGCCTGCGACCCCGGCGCCGGCACGTCGACGAACGCCTCGTACCCGAGGAACCGCGCCACGTCGCGGGTCGCGGGCCGCGCCCACAGCGCGGCGGGGGTCGCGACCTGCAGCAGCCGCCCGGCCGACATGACGGCCACGCGGTCCGCGACGGCGAACGCCTCGTCCTGGTCGTGGGTCACGAACAGCGCGGTGGTCGCCGTGGCGACCAGGACGTCACGCAGGTCGTGGGCGAGGCGCTCGCGCAGGCCCCGGTCCAGGGCGGAGAGCGGCTCGTCGAGCAGCAGCAGACGGGGACGCGGTGCCAGCGACCGCGCGAGGGCGACGCGCTGCCGCTCCCCACCGGACAGCGTCCCGACGTCACGACGCTGCGTGCCCGGCAGACCGACGAGGTCCAGCAGCTCGGCCACGCGCGCGTCGCGCGCGGCCCGGTCGCGGCGCACGGACCTCGGCAGCCCGTACGCGACGTTGCCCGCCACGTCGCGGTGCGCGAAGAGCTGCCCGTCCTGGAACAGCAGCCCGAAGCCGCGGCGGTGGACCGGGACGTCGGCGACGGAGACGCCGTCCCACGCCACGTCACCGCCGGTGAGCGGCTCGAGACCCGCGACGGCCCGCAGCAGCGAGGACTTGCCGCACCCGGAGGGTCCGAGCAGTGCCAGGACCTCGCCCGTCGGCACGGTCAGGTCGACGCCGTCGACGGCGGGGGACGCCGCCCCGGCGTACCGCACGACCACGTCCGCGACCTGCAGCCCGTCGCTCACCACGCACCTCCGATCCCCGGGCGGCGCAGCCGCTCGCACAGCGCCACGATGCCCGCCGTGAGGGCGGCGAGCAGCACCGACGCCGCGAGCGCGGCGCCGTAGTTCTCGGCGCCGGGACGTCCCAGCAGCCGGAAGATCACGACGGGCAGCGTCGGGTCCTGCGGGCGCGCGAGGAACGACGTGGCCCCGAACTCCCCCAGCGACGCCGCGAACGCGAACCCGAGCGCCAGCCCCACCGCGCGCAGGGCGACGGCGAGGTCGACGGTCCGCAGCACCCGCCCGGGCGCGGCACCCAGGGTCGCGGCGACCTCACGCTGCCGGGGGTCGATCGCCCGGAGCACGGGCAGCACGGTGCGCACCACCAGCGGGACGGCGACCACGGCCTGCGCGACGGCGACCAGCAGCGGGCTGGTGCGCAGGTCGACCGGCAGCCCCAGGGGCGAGTCCATCGACACCAGGAACCCGAAACCGACCGTCACCGCGGACACCCCCAGCGGCAGCATGAACAGCGCGTCGAGCCCGGCGACGGCCCGGCGCGCGGCCCGGCGGCGCGGGCGGCGTGACACGACGAGCGCGACGAGCCCGCCGACCACCAGCGCCAGGAGCGTGGCGTCGACGGCGGTGCGCACCGACGTGCCCGCCGCCTGCCACGCGCTGACCGCCAACGTGTCCTGCGGCACCGCCAGCGCGGCGTAGTTGTCCAGGCCCCAGCCGCGCGGCGTGCGCACCGACCGCACCACCAGGTGCACGAGCGGCAGCGCGAGCAGCCCACCGACCGTCACGGCGGTGACGGCCACGGCGACGGCGTCCAGCGGCTCGCGCAGCCGCACCGGACGTGCCTCGGCCACCGCACCGCCGAGCGTCAGCGCGCGCTCGGTGCGGGCCCGTGCCCGCCCCGCGAGAGCCAGGGCGGCCACGACGACCACGAGCTGCACGACCGACAGCACCGCGGCGGCGCGCAGGTCGAGGAACTGCGTGGTCTGGATCCAGATCTCCGTCTCGACCGTCCCGTACCGCCGTCCGCCCAGCACCAGGACGGTGCCGAACGCGGTCGCGCAGAAGAGGAAGACGAGCGAGGCGGCCGACGCGATCGCCGGGCCCAGCGCCGGCAGCGTGACCGTACGCAGCACCCGCCACGGCGACGCACCCAGGGCGCGGGCCGCCTGCTCGACGCGGGGGTCCAGCCGTTCCCACATGCCGCCGACGGTCCGCACGACCACCGCGTAGTTGAAGAACACGAGCGCGAGCACGATCGCGGTGAACGTACCGTCCAGCCCCAGCCCGCCCAGCAGGCCGCCGTCCACGAGCAGCGAGCGGAACGCGACGCCCACGACGACGGTCGGCAGCACGAACGGGACGGTGACGAACGCCCGCAGCGCCCCGCGGCCGCGGAACCGGCAGCGGTACAGCAGGTACGCCCCGGGGACACCGAGGACGACGGCACCCAGCGTGCCGAGCGCGGCCTGGGCGAGCGTCTGGCCCACCACCCGCCAGGTGCGCGGACGGGACAGCACGTCCGCGAACCCGGACAGGTCGAGCCGCCCGTCGGCGACGAGCCCGCGGCCGACGATCTCGGTGACCGGCCACGCGAAGAACACCGTGAGGAACAGCAGCGGGAGCGCCACCGCCGCGGCCCACCCGAGCCGCCCGAGGGC
>JAEWEJ010000021.1 GCA_023389455.1 Actinomycetes bacterium
CCCCGGGATGGTCCCGGGACGCGCGTCGACGTCGATGAGGGGTGAGGTCACTCGCCGGCCTTACCGATCTTGCCGAACTCCTCGACGATCTTGTCCGTCAGCTTGAACTTGTTGACGGCGGCGATGACCGCGCCCACGAGGATGACGGCGATGATGACGATGCCGAGGTACTCCAGCGTGCCCTGGCCGGAGTCGCGGCCGCGGGCCAGACGGTCCTGCAGGGTGTCCGCGGCGTGCATCGCGCGGACCTGGGCGTTGACGAACATGCGCGTCATCTCGGTGCTCCTTGGTCGGTGTCCGGCTGCTGCCGGTCGGTCCCTCGCCCGCCGCTCGCGGGCCGTGCTGACGGGAGGAACGCTACGGATGTCCGGTACGTGCACGGCGGGTCCCCGGGCCCAACATCGGGCCCAACCCGCGCCCGGCCCACCGTGGGCCTCACGGCCGGTTCAGCCAGACGGCCACGGCCTCGGCCCGGGTGCTGACACCGAGCCGCGCGAAGATGTGGTTGACGTGGTTCTTCACCGTCTTCTCCGACAGGAAGCACTCCTTCGCGATCGCGCCGTTCGTGCGGCCCTGCGCGACGAGCTCCATGATCTCCCGCTGCCGTTCGGACAGCCCGAGGTCGCTGCGGGGTGCGGTCGGCGCGGGGGCCGGCGCCGCGCGCAGCGCCGCGGCCGCGGGGGCCGACAGGAGGACGGAGCCCGACGCCACGGCCTGGACGGCGCGCTCGAGCTCCGCCGCGCTGAAGTGGCCGTGCACCAGGTAGCCGTGGGCCCCGGCCTCCAGCGCCGCCCGGACGACCTCGGGTGCGTCGGAGTAGGTCAGCATGAGGACGTGCGACCAGGCCCGCACCTCGGCCGTGACCTGCACGCCGTCGCGCCGGGGCATGCGCACGTCCATCAGGACGACGTCCGGCTGGGTCGCCCGCACGACGCGCACGGCCTCCTCCCCGTCCGCCGCCTCGCCGACCCACCGCATCAGCGGGGACGCCTCCACCAGGCTGCGCAGCCCCATGCGGATCACCGCGTTGTCGTCGACGACGACGACGGTGATCGGCGTGAGCGCGCCGTGCTCGACCGGTGGGGTCGTGGCCGTCAGGATCTCATCGGACACCCTGGGTCTCCTTCGCGGGCTCGATGCGGACGGTGACGGCGGTCCCCTCACCGGGCGCCGAGGTGAGGTGCAGCCGTGCACCCGCGATATGCGCGCGCTCGCGCATGCCGACGAGGCCGTAGTGCCCGTGCGGCCCCGCCGGGTCGTCGCCGGGCACGAAGCCCACTCCGTCGTCGCGGACCTCGACGACCACGCTGCCGTCCGGCGCCCCCGTGAGGGAGACGACCACCTGTGCCGCGTGCGCGTGCCGCCGCACGTTCTCGAGGGCCTCGCCCACGATCGCGATGACCTCGTAGCGCGCGCCCGTGGACAGGTCCACGGCCCGGGTCGCACGGAACTCGCAGCCCGTGCCCGTGCGCTCCTGCCACGCGGCGCAGAGGTCGGCGAGCACCTGCGCCAGCGGACGGTCCGGCTGGTCGGCGCGCATGCGGGTGAGGAGCTCGCGCGCCTCGGTCGCGGCGCGGTCCGCGGCGACGGCCAGCAGGTCGGCCTGGAGGCGGGCGGTGGCGGGGTCGGTGTCAACCCAGCGGGGCAGCGTCTGCGCCGCGAGCGCGATCCCGTGCAGCGTCTTGCCCAGCGAGTCGTGCATCTCACGGGCCAGGCGCGCGCGCTCGTCCGCCGCGGCGGCGGAGCGCCGGCTCTCGCCCAGCAGCCGCTGCACCTCGACGTCCCGCTCGTGCGCGCCGCGCACGACGGAGCCGACGGCCGCGAGCGCGACGTAGAGCGTGGGCACGCCCAGGGTGGTCATGAAGCCGTCCGCGTCCTGCCCGTCCGACAGCATGGCGAGCAGGTAGCCCGCGACGAGCACGACGGCCGCCAGCGCCGCGACGCGCCGTTCGAACACGACGCCCGCGATCAGGGCCGTCGAGAACGTGGCCAGGACCAGCGGGCTCTCGACGCCCACCAGGGCGACCGTCCCGAGCGACAGGACGATGTCGAGCACGACGGCCAGGGGGTGGCGGGCCACGAACGCCTCGACCGCGGGCGAGTAGAGCTGCACGAAGGTGGTGACCGACAGCACGAGGATGCACAGCAGCACCGGGGCGGCCAGCGCGCTGCCGGCGAAGCCGACGAGCGCGACGGCGATCGCGCCGAGCCGCACCAGCAGCGCGACCGCGACGACACGCTGGTCGAAGTCCCGGGGTTCCTGCCGCATCACACCCCGCCGAAGATGGCGCCGAAGTCGACGTCGAGGCCCACCCAGAGCCCGACGAAGATGAAGATCAGCGCGCCCGGCACGAGCACCATGGAGGTCACGAGCGTCACGCGCGGCGACGCCTTGGCGGCCGCCTGGCGCTGCCGCTGGCCACTGGCGTTGCGCATGTCCTCCGCGATGCGCTGCAGCGACTCCGCGAGCGGTGCGCCGAGCTCCTGGGACTGCAACAGCGCCGACACGAACTGCCCGACCGACTCCGACGCGCTGCGCCGACGCAGGTCGCTGAACGCCTGCCGCACCGACGCACCGTTCGCGATCTGGTGCAGCGTGAGGTCGATCTCCTCCGCGAGGGGCCCCTCGAAGTGCTGGGACACGCGCGACAGCGCGGCGCGGAAGTTCACGCCCGCCATCACGGTGACCGCCAGGACGTCGAGGAAGTCCGGCAGGTCCCGGTCCATGCGCTCACGCCGTCGACGCTGGGCGGCGGCGAGCCGGCTCACCGGCAGCAGCACCGGGATCAGCAGGCTGAGCAGGGCCAGCAGGGTCTCGTCGAGCAGCAGGAGCAGCGCGACGAGCGGCAGGCACAGGATCATCCACCACGCGGTCCGCATGAGGAAGCCGTCGACCGTCATGCCGTCGGGCCGGCCGGCCTCGTCGATGCGGCGCTGGACGGCCGCGACGCGCTGCGGGCCCAGCAGGCGGCGCATCCACGGCACCTGCGCGGTCGCGAGGCGCTCGAGCGGGGACTGGCCCTCGGCACGGCGCCGCTGCTCCTCGCGCAGCAGGTCGAGGTCCTCGACGGCCAGCGTGTCCATGGCGTCCGTACGCACCGCGCGCCAGCCGACCATCAGCAGGGCGACGGCGAGGGCGCCGAGCACCCCGGCGACCAGCCCGGTCATCCGTCGAACCTCGTCATCCGCCGGATCAGCACGAACCCCGCCACGAACAGCGAGGAGCCGACGACGAGCGCACCACGTCCGAGCCAGTCCTCCGTCATCGCGGCCACGGTGCCCGGGCGCAGCGCGTTGAGCAGGAAGAGCAGGCCGAACCCCATCGCGATCACCATGTAGCCGGTCGCCGTGGACTGCGCCAGGATCGTGCGCACCTCGCGCCGGATCTCCTTGCGCACCTCGAGCGTCTCGGCGATGTCACGCAGGGCCGTGACCAGCGAGCCGCCGCTGCGCGAGCTCACGAGCAGCGTCGACGCCAGGACGGCGACCTCGCGGGACGGCAGCCGGGTCGTCAGCTCCCCGATGGCGGTCTCGAGGCTCTCGCCGAAGCGCATGCGCGCCGCGACCCGGGTCATCTCCGGCCCGGCCGGTGCGTCGAGCTCGTTGGCCGCGAGCGCGATGGCCGACGCGATCGACAGCCCGGCACCGGTGGCGTTCGACAGCAGCCGGGCCAGCTCCGGCATCTGGCCGATGAAGGCCTCGTTGCGCCGCTGCTGCGCGCGCGACAGGTAGAAGCGGATGCCCACGACCACGGCCACGATGCCCAGCAGCCCGAAGACGGGCGCCAGGCCGACCGCCATCACCCAGCCCACGAGCGCGCCCCCGCCGACGGCCACGAGGGTGACCGCGAGCGGCGAACGCTGCTCGCCGGCGAGCAGCAGCTGCTCCTCCGTCCAGCGGCCCAGGCGGATGCGCCGGAACTGCCGGTCCCAGTCCGCGAAGCGCGCGCCACGGCCGAGGTCCGCGTCCTCGACGCCGGCGACGAGCGCGCGGCGGCGCGAGCTCACGGCGCTGAGGTTGGCGACGCCGACGATGAGCGCCAGGCACGCGGTGAGGACGAGGACGAGGATCGTCACGACGATCACGAGACCTCCTCCACCTGCGGCGGCGCCTGCTCGGCGGGAGCCGCGTCCGGGACGACGTGGGGGCGCGTGGCCTGCCTGCCCATCGCCTCGCCCGCGACGCGCAGGCGGTCGACCAGCGGCTGCGGGATGGGCCGCCGGACGAACTGCCCGGGCGGGCCGGCGCCGTTCGGCGCCTCGGGGTCCCACCGCATGATCGGTTCGACCGCGAAGTCCTCACGGTGGCGCGACGAGACCCAGCCGACCTCGACCACGCGCCGGGTGCCGTCCGAGCCGCGCAGCAGCTGCACGACGATGTCGACCGCGTTGTTCACCTGGTCGCGCAGCGCGTGGAACGGCACCTCGACGTCGCTCATCGAGGCGAGGGTCTCGAGCCGGATCAGGGCGTCGACGGTCGTGTTCGCGTGCACGGTGGCGAGCGAGCCCTCGTGGCCGGTGTTCATCGCCTGCAGCATGTCGAGCGCCTCACCGCCGCGGACCTCGCCGACGATGATGCGGTCGGGGCGCATGCGCAGGGCGTTGCGCACCAGGTCGCGGATCGTCACCTGCCCGTGGCCCTCGACGTTCGGGGGGCGCGTCTCGAGGCGCACGACGTGCTCCTGGGACAGCGAGAGCTCGGCGGCGACCTCGATCGTGATGATGCGCTGACGCCCCTGGATGAAGGCGGACAGCGCGTTGAGCATCGTCGTCTTCCCGGACGACGTGCCGCCCGAGACGATGATGTTCATCCGCGCCCGGACGCAGGCCGCGAGCAGCTCGGCGGTGGGGCCGTCGAGGCTGTTGCGGTTGAGCAGCTCGTCCAGGCCGTACGACTTGGGGAACAGCCGGATCGTGACCGTCGGCCCGTTGAGCACCAGCGGCGGCAGGATGACGTGCACGCGCGCACCGCGCGGCATCCGCTCGTCCGGGGGCAGGCGCGCGTCGACCATGGGGCTCGACTCGTCGACGCGCCGGTTGACCGTCGAGACGATGCGGTCGATCGTCTGGCGCAGCTGCTCCTCGGAGGCGAACGCCGTGGCGACGCGCTCGACCTGGCCGTAGCGCTCGACGTAGATCGTCGAGGGGCCGTTGATCATGATCTCGGAGACGGTGTCGTCGGCGAGCAGCGGCTCCAGGACGCCGAGCCCGATCGACTCGTCCACCACGCGCCGCACGAGGGCGTTCCGCTCGCGCGTGGTGAGGATGACGCCCTCGGCCGACACCAGGTGCGCGACGACACGCTCCAGGCGGATCCGGCGCTGCGCGGCGTCGAGCTTGCCGAGCTCGTGGAGGTCGACCTCGTCCAGCAGCTTGGCCTTGAACGAGGCGACCAGCGACTCGTCCAGCTCGTTGCGCGTGGTGATCGGCAGCGCCGCGTCCGCGTCCCCCGCGCGCGAGCCCCAGTCGCCGTACCCGCCGCTCATCAGGAGACCGTCCGGGGCAGCACGGCGTACCGGGTGACGGTCATCTGCGGCAGGAAGCCGACCTGCACCGTCTGCACCTGCAGACGCACACCGCCCGTGGCGGGGTAGGTGATGCGCTCGACCTCGACCGCACCCGGCAGCGACCGCTCGACGGCGGCAGGGACCGAGCGCCCGAGGCTCAGGGCCCGCGCGCCGTCGCGGACCGCCTGGTTGGCGGCGTGCACCGTGTAGACCGCGGACGCGGCGTACAGCAGCGCACCCATGACCATGACGACCACCGGCACCAGCCCGACGAGCTCGAGGGACGCGGAGCCCCCGTCACGACGCCGCCTCACGACTCGCGCACCACCTCTCGTGCGATGGTCACGGACCACGGCGCCTGGAGCACGCCCGGCGCGACCAGCGGGACACGCGCCTCGACCTCCACGGCGGCGGGCCGGACGGCGTCGAAGCGGACCGCCACCCCGCTGCGCATGCCTGCCGGGAAGACGTCGAGCACCGCGTCCCGCGTCTGCCACGCCGGCTCCTCCAGCGCCACGGAGCGGGCGGCCTGCTGCGCGGCGTACCCGGTCCAGACGGCCGTCATGCCCGCCCAGCCGAGCTGCCAGACGAGCGCGCACACCAGCAGCACGACCGGCAGGACGCCGAGGAACTCCACCGACACCTGACCGGCGTCGCCGGCGACCGCGGCACGGCGACCGCGGGGCTTGTCGGGCACCGGCTCCTCGCCGCCCGGGGACGCGAGCCGTCCGACGCCCACCGCCCGGCCGAGGGACCGCACGGCCCGCCACCAGCCGACGTCGGTGACGAGCTCGGGGCTGCGCGAGTTCACCGACGACTCGAGCTTCTTGCCCATCTCCGGCACGACCACGTCCAGCACCGGCGACGGGGACAGCCGGCGGGCGACGTCCGGCTGGACCTCGTCCGCCCGGCTCGAGCGGTTGAGCAGCACGGAGACGTGCTCCGGGCGGCGCACCTGCAGCGTGTCCCACGCAGCGACGTTGCGACGCAGCGCGCGCAGGCTGATGAGGTCGGGCGTCGCGACGACCACGACCTCGTCGGCGATCTCGACGGCCGCGGCCTGCACCGGCGTGACACGGGCGCCGACGTCGATCACGACGAGGTCGTACTGCTGGCGCAGCAGCGCGACGATCTGCCGGATCGCGGACGGCGTGACGTGCTCGGTCTCCCGCACGTCCGCGGGGGGCAGCAGCAGGTGCAGCCCGGACTCGTGCACGAACACCGCGTCCGCGACCGTGCGCAGCGACAGGTCGTCCGACACCTTCGCGAGGTCGGCGACCGACGTGCGGTACCGCGCCTCGACGAAGCTCGTGACGTCGCCCTTCTCGAGGTCCAGGTCGACCACGAGGACCTTCAGCGCGGGCAGCTCACGGCGCACGTCCCACGCGAGGTGCGTCGCGAACGTCGTCGTGCCGACCCCGCCCTTGGTCCCCGAGACGGCCAGGACGAGGGCGCGCCCCCGGCTGGTCGTCCCCTCCGACAGCGACTGGACGAAGCCCTGCATGTGGCGGGACCAGTCGAGGGCGCTCTGCACGCGCTGCTGCACGTCGGTGAACGACAGGGGGTACGCGAGGACGCCGCGCGCCCCGGCGTCCATCGCGTCCGCGAGCGCCTCGGGGTCGCTCTCCGAGGTCAGCACCACCACGACGGAGGCGGGACGGCGGATCGACAGGTCACGGATGACCTGGTGCACGGGCTCGGGGCCGAGCGTGTCGTGCACGAGGACGAGCGCCGGCTCGCGGGCGATCACCAGGTTGGTCAGCTCACCGGTGGTCTCGGCGACGCCGACGACCTCGACCTCGGCGGCCTCGGCCAGCTGCGCGCGCAGCTCGTAGGCGAGGGTCTGGTCGGCACAGCCGATCACGACTCCGGCGGCCATCAGCCACCCACCCCCTCGGGGACGGCCTGGCCACCGAGGTTCTCGGCGTCGAAGTCGTCCTGCTCGTCGGTGCGGTCGGACAGTCCTGCGGGCAGCCCCACGAGGCGGACCTCCTGCGCGAAGGCCGCGGCGTAGGTCACGGCCAGCGCGTCGTTGGGCTCGAGGGCCAGGGTGACCGGGATGACGTTCTGCGTCCCGGAGGCGCTGGCCTCGTCGAGCACGACCTGGCTGCCGCGCACGGACACCACGCGGACGTCGCGGACCAGGACGCGGACCTGCTTGGCCAGGCCGGGGACGTCGGCGAACACCGCGTAGATGTCGACGCGGTCGCCCGGACGGACACGGTCGGCGACGCCCGTGACCTGGTCGACCTGGATCGCGATCTCACGCTCGGTGTCGCTGAGGTCCGACGGTGGCACGAGCAGGTCCGAGGTCACCATCGTGCCGCCGAGCAGGTTGGCCACGACCTTGCGGCCGACGAGGTCGTCGAGCGTGACGTCCGCGCTGTCCGAGAGCCAGCGTGCCGGCACCTCGTCGGCGACGAGACCGGACTCCTCGAGGGTCGCGAAGGCAGGGGTGTCCTCCGCGACGCGGTACACGGTGCGCATCGAGCCGACCTGGCTCGCCACGTTGCCCACGTACGACGCGATCACGAAGAACACGACGACGGCGAGCACGACGGCGAGCAGGATGAACAGGACGCCGCGACGCTGGCGGGGGTTCACGCAAGGACTCCTTGGGGATCGACGACGACGGGTCGCACGCGGCAGAACGCGCAGGTCTCGGAGAAGGTGAGCGCGTCGCACACGCCGCACCGTCCGCGGGCGGGCGGCAGCTCCACGCGCTGCTCGACGGGCAGGGCCACGAGCTCGACGGCACCGTCGACGCCGACGCGTCCCCGCACGTCGAGGGCGAGCGCGGGCAGGTCGACCGTGCCGCCGGACCCGGCGGTCGTCAGCACGTCCTGCAGCGCGGCGGGCGGGATGCGACCGACGCCGGCGCCGTAGAGCTCCCCGCGCGGGAGCGCGGGCTCGGCCGGGGAGACCTTCCCGACCGCGCGCGCCTCGGGCACCGGCCCGGAGAACGTCACCACGAAGCCGGCACCGCCCGGCATCCAGGAGCGCAGGTGCTGCCCCACCCCGGCGTCGGGGTGCTCGAGCCGCGCGACGCTCGGCGTCCAGGCCCCGCTCCAGGTCCGCTCCAGGAGCCGGTCGGCGAGGAGCACCGCGATGCCCGCGTCCACCCCGGCGCCCGCGACCTGGCTCGCGACCAGCGCGAGAGCGGCGGGGCCGTGGTGGACCGCGCGCCACGTCACGGGGCAGCCGGCGTCCGAGACCAGGGCGGCGTGCCGCCGGACGAGTGGCTCGTGGCGCTTCTCACCCAGAAGGAGGACGTGCGGCCTCTGCCCGTCGAGGCGTTCGAGGAGGCCCGGCAGGTCGTCCGGGGAGACCAGCAGCAGCGCGGCACCCTCGAGGAGGTCACGCACCTCCGGGGTGGGCGGCACGAGCGCCGACACGACGATGCGCTGCATGGATACGGTGCTCTCCTCGGTTCTGCGGCGGGGTCCTGCGGCCGGCGGCACCTCGCCCCGGACGGGACGACGGGGACATCCCGACCGCATCCGACCGGGCGCCGGATCCGACGATCCGTGCGCTTTCGGACGTGCGGATGATAGTGGGGAGGTGGCGGTGCGCAACGTGAGCGATCGGCTGATCGTGGACGGAAGGGACGTGGCACCGGTCCTCGTGGCGGACACGTGGGCCCGCCGCGCGCGCGGCATGCTCGGGCGTCGCCCGCTGCCGGAGTCGATGTGGTTCGTCGGCGAGGCGGGGGTGCACGGGGTCGGCATGACGCGGGCGCTCGACGTCGCCCTGCTCGACCACGAGGGACGTGTCCTCGTGACGACGGTGCTGCGCCCCTTCGGCATGACACGTCCGCGGCGCGGGGCGGTGGACGTGCTGGAAGCGCCCCGCGGGAGCTTCGCCGCGTGGGGGCTCGTCGTCGGCAGCGCGCTCACCCGTCGACCCGCCCACGGCGCACGGGACGAGGGGTGAGGGGGCACGCCTCCAGCCTCCGTGGTCGTGCGGCCCCGACGATGGGCCCAGGGGCCGGTTGACCGGGCCCGCGAGCGGGTGATTCTGGGTTCCAGGGCCCACGCCCACCGCGTCGCCGAAATGCCCTTCGTCGCTGTCGGTACCGCCACGTAACGTTGCCAGACGTGCGCTCCCTCCCTCTCGCCGATCCCGGCACCCCGCCGCTGCGCGGTCCCGCCGCCTACCTGGGCTGGCTGGCCCGCCGCCAGTGGGGCATCCTCGCGGCCGCCGTCGCGTGCGGCGTCGTGCAGTTCGCGTGCCAGGCGTTCCTGCCGTACCTGACGGGCCGGGCGATCGACGACGGGCTGCAGCAGGGCTTCGGCCCCGACCTGCTGCGCGCCGCGGGCACGCTGCTGGCCCTGGGGCTGGTGAGCGCGGCCGCCTCGGCCGTGGGGCACCGGTTCGACGTCGCGAACTGGCTGCGCGCCGCGTTCACGACCTCCCAGCTCGTCGGGCGGACGACGGCTCGCTCCGGGCACGCCGTCACGGCCGAGCTGCCGACCGGCGAGGTCGTGTCCGCCGTCGCAAACGACGCCCTGCGCGTCGGGGACCTGTTCGCCGTCACGGCACGGTTCGTCGGCTCGCTCACCGCCTACGGCGCGGCCGCCGTCCTCATGCTGCAGGTGTCCGTGCCCCTGGGCCTGGTGGTGCTCCTCGGGCTGCCGACGGTGGCCGCGGTGCTGGGCATGCTGGTCAAGCCGCTGCAGCGCCGCCAGTCCGCGCAGCGCGAGGCGTCCGGCCGGCTGACGACGCTCGGTGCGGACACCGTCTCCGGGCTCCGCGTCCTGCGCGGCATCGGCGGGGAGTCCGTGTTCACGGGCCGCTACCGCCGCCAGTCCCAGCTGGTGCGCGAACGCGGCGAGCACGTCGCCGTGACGCAGTCCTGGCTGGACGCGCTGCAGGTGCTGCTGCCCGGGCTGTTCGTCACCGCGCTGGTGTGGATGGGCGCGCACATGGCGATCAACGGCACCATCTCCCCCGGCCAGCTCGTCACCACGTACGGGTACGCCGCGTTCCTCGGCTGGCCCGTGCAGAACGCCACGGAGTTCCTGCAGTCCGCGACGCGCGCCGTCGTGGCCACGCGCAAGGTGCTCACCGTGCTGCGGATCGTGCCCGCCGCGGGCGCCGCGCCCGCCACCGGCACCGCCGTGCCGCCGCCGGGGTCGACGCTGGTGGACGAGACCAGCGGGGTCCGGGTCGAGCCGGGCCGCGTCGTCGCGCTCGTGTCGGCGGACCCCGACGAGTCCGCCCGCATCGCCACCCGGCTGGGCCGCTTCGACGACGAGGCGGAGGCGGGGACGCCCGTCCTGCTGGGCGGCGTCCCGCTGCGTGACCTCCCGCTCGCCGAGGTGCGGCGCCGGATCGTCGTCGCGGAGGCGATGCCGCAGCTGTTCTCCGGCAGCCTCGCGGCGGGCCTGGACGTGCGGGGCGGCACGAGCCGCGACGACCTGCTCGCCGCGATCGGGCTCGCCGACGCGCAGGACGTGCTCGACTCCGTGCCCGACGGCCTCGACGGCGAGCTGCCGGAGAAGGGCAGGTCCCTGTCCGGGGGCCAGCGCCAGCGGGTCGCCCTCGCGCGCGCCCTGCTCACGCAGGCCGAGATCCTCGTGCTCGTCGAGCCGACGAGCGCGGTGGACGCCCACACCGAGGCGCGCATCGCGGCCCGGCTCTCGGACGCCCGCCGCGGTCGGACGACGCTCGTGGTCACCGCGAGCCCGCTCGTGCTCGACCACGTCGACGAGGTGCAGCTCGTCGTCGACGGCACGCTCGTGGCCCGGGGCACGCACGCCGCGCTGCTCGACGGGGAGGCGGGCCCGGACGTCGCGGCCACCTACCGCCGCGTGGTGGGGCGCCGCATGGACGACGACCTGCCCGTCGAGGAGTCGTTCGACAGCACGCACGACCCCGACGGCCTCGAGCCCGGCCGTTCCCCCGTCCGCACGACCACCGGAGGTGCCGCGTGAAGCTCCCCGTCGCCGACTCGGCGACCGTGCGCGCCTACGCCGGCGAGCTGCTCGGGCGGCACCGCCGCCCGCTGGGCGGCCTCGCCCTGCTGCACACGCTGGCGGCCGTCGCCGGCCTCGCGGGTCCCCTGCTCCTCGGGCGGCTCGTGGACGCCGTGACCCGGGGCACGGACGCCCGGTACGTCAACACGCTCGTCGCCGTCGGGGCCGTCGCGGTCCTCACGCAGACGGGACTCATCCGGTACGCGCAGCGGGCGTCCATGCTGTTCGGCGAGAAGGTGTTCGCCGAGCTGCGCGAGGACTTCCTCGAGACCGTGACGTCGCTGCCGCTGTCCGTGGTCGAGCGGGCCGGCACGGGCGACCTCGTCGCCCGGACCACCAACGACGTGAACAAGCTCCAGCACGCGGTCCGCTTCGGCGTGCCCCGCGTCATCGTCGCCGTGGTGACGATCACGCTCACCGTCGTCGCGTGCCTCGTCATCGACCCCCTGGTGTCGCTGGGGCTGTTCGTCGGCGTGCCGCTGATGGTGCTGATGGTGCGCTGGTACCTGCGCCGCGCGACGCCGGCGTACGTGCGGGAGTCCGCGGCCTACGCGGTGCTCAACGGCACGATCACGGAGACGGTCGAGGGTGCGCGCACCGTCGACGCGCTCGCGCTGGCGGACGCGCGCGAGCAGCGGGTGCGCGACGACCTGCGCGAGGCCTTCGAGGCCGAGCGCGCGACGCTGCGGCTGCGCACGATCGTCTTCCCCGGCGTGGACCTCGCCTTCGTCCTGGCACCCGTGGCCGTGCTCGTGTGGGGCGGGTACCTCGCCTCGACCGGGCACGTGACCCTGGGGGCCGTCACCACGATCGTCATGTACGCCTACCAGGTCACCGGTCCCGTCTGGGAGCTGATCTTCTGGGTGGACGAGATCCAGGTGGCCGCGACCGCGCTCGCCCGCATCGTCGGCGTGCGGCTCGTCGACGGCGACCGTGAGGCGACCGGTGCGCAGCCGACGGACGAGCGGATCGCGACGCGCGGCCTGCGGTACGCCTACCGCGAGGGGCACGACGTGCTGCACGGCATCGACCTCGACCTGGCGCCCGGCGAGCGGCTCGCCGTCGTGGGACCGTCGGGCGCGGGCAAGTCCACGCTCGGGCGCATGCTCGCCGGCATCCACCCGCCCACGGGCGGCACGGCGAGCGTCGGCGGCGTCCCGCTGGTCGACCTGCCGCTCGACGAGCTGCGGGGGCACGTCGCGCTGGTGACGCAGGAGCACCACGTCTTCGTGGGGACGGTCGCCGACAACCTGCGCCTGGCCAAGGTCGACGCCGACGACGCCGAGATCGAGCGTGCCCTGCGCGCGGTCGACGCGTGGGACTGGGTGCAGGCCCTGCCCGACGGTCTGGGCTCCGAGGTCGGCTCGGGCGGCGCGGCGCTCACGCCCGCGCAGGCCCAGCAGCTCGCGCTCGCGCGGCTGGTGCTGCTGGACCCGCACACGCTCGTGCTCGACGAGGCGACGTCCCTGCTCGACCCGCGTGCCGCCCGGCACCTGGAGCGCTCGCTGTCGGCGGTGCTCGCCGGGCGCACGGTCGTGGCGATCGCCCACCGCCTGCACACCGCGCACGACGCGGACCGCGTGGCGGTCGTGGACGCGGGGCGGATCAGCGAGATCGGTCCGCACGAGGACCTGGTCGCCGCCGGCGGCGAGTACGCGGCGCTGTGGCGGTCCTGGCAGCACGAGTCGGCGTGATGCACCGCCCACGGGCCGTCCCCTGCGGCGGCCGGCCCGTGGG
>JAEWEJ010000057.1 GCA_023389455.1 Actinomycetes bacterium
GACGACCTCGCCCCGCTGCTCGAGCACCACGTGCTGCCGGTGCTGGCGGGCACGACGCCGCCGGTCTGACACGGCGACCGCCGGCGGGCTCGCGAGCCCACCGGCGGTCCACCGCCCGTCCTGCTAGACCCAGGCCGTCCAGTCGGCCTTCGGGATCAGGCAGTGCACGCCCTTCACGGAGTCCACGACCTGGCTGACCTCGAAGTCGCCGGCCGCCGAGAGGTACGCCAGGGCCACGGCCCGCGGCACCCCGAACCGCACGTGCAGGAACGTCACCGCGTGACGCACCGCCTGGCGCATCGCCTCATCGAGGTCCGCGTCCATGCCGGTCGGGATCCAGTGCGTCGCCGTCTCGACGACCGGGTTGCGCAGGCCGCCGAGCGCGACGCCCGCCTGCGCAGCCGGCACCACGCTCAGCCGCAGCGTCGCCCGCAACGACGCCTCGAGCGCGGTGAGCGCGACCTCGCCGTTGCCCTGCGCGAAGTGCGGGTCGCCCGCGTAGAACAGGGCGCCGTCGACCGACACCGGCAGGTACAGCGTGGCGCCGACGCCGGCGTGCTTGATGTCCATGTTGCCGCCGTGGTCGCCCGGCGGCACCGAGGGCACCGGTGCGGTGGTGTCCGGTGCGGTCCCCATCAGCCCGAGGAAGGGCGCGAGCCCGAACTGCACGGTGCGCCCGGGCCCGGCCTCCATGACGCCCACCTCCCGGCCGTCGCGGTGGTCGACCCACGCGAAGTGGCTCACGGACCCGTCGGTGATCATGCGGTCGACGTGCCGGGTGGGCGAGGAGTCCCGGTCCTGGGGGTACTCCCCCGCCAGGGCGCCGAACCCGTGCCGGTTGCTGACGAACCCGTACGGCACGCGGTACGCGAGGTCCAGGACGTCGACCCGCAGCATGTCGCCGGGCCGGGCGCCTGCCACGGCGATCGGGCCGGTCACCACGTGCGGGCCGTCGTCGGGGCCGTTGACCAGCCCGCTCGCCGCGACCTCGACCGCGTCGTCCAGCACGTCCACGTCCCCGAACTGGCGGATGTAGCGGGCCGGGTCGCGCCCCTGGTCGGCCAGCAGACCCTCGTGGGAGAGGGTGTCGAGCGTGACCGTCGCACCGTCGGCCACCTGCAGCACCGGCGTGGCGTCGGCGTTGGGCAGCCAGCCCCAGCGCACCTCGTCGGCACGCGACGGCAGGTAGTGCTCGCCGAGGACCGCGCCCTGGCCCGGCTGCAGCGTCGGGACGCCCACCACCGTCGCGGCGCTCACGCCGCACCACCCGGCATGCCGACGACCAGGTCGACCTCGACCAGCGCGCCGACCGCCAGGCCGGTGACGCCGACGCAGGTGCGGCTCGGGAGCGGGTCGTCGAACCACGTCCGGTACTCCGCGTTGAACGCGTCGAAGTCGTCGAAGTCCGTCAGGTAGGCCCGGACCATGAGGGTGTCGCCCAGCTCCGCGCCCGCGGCGCGGACGACGGCCTGCAGGTTCGCCATCACCTGGCGCGTCTGCTCCACCAGGCCGCCGGCGACGAGCTGCCCCGTCGCGGGGTCGGTGGGCATCTGCCCGGTGACGAACAGCAGGTCGCCGAACTGCACGGCGTGGCTGAACGGGCCGACCTGGGGCGGCACCCCGGCCGACGGGGGGAAGACGTGGTGCGTGCGTGCTGTGCCTGCCGTGCTCATCTCAGACCTCCGCCGAGTCCATCGCGCGGACGAAGCGACGCGTCGCCTCGACCTGCGGGTCACCGATCACCTGCTCTGCCGTGCCCTGCTCGACGACCACCCCGCCCGCCATGAAGACGACCCGGTCCGCCACCTCGCGGGCGAACCGCAGCTGGTGGGTGGCGATGATCATCGTGAGACCGCCCTGCCGCGCCAGGTTCTGGATCACGCCCAGCACCTCCGCGACGAGCTCGGGATCCAGCGCGCTGGTCGGCTCGTCGAGCAGCAGGACCTTGGGGTTGGACGCCAGCGCCCGGGCGATGCCGACGCGCTGCTGCTGACCACCGGACATGTGCCGCGGCAGGGCGTCCGCGCGGTGCGCCATGCCCACCTGCGCCAGCAGCTCGTCGGCGCGGGCGTCGGCGTCCTCGCGGGACCACCCGTGCACCCAGCGCAGCGGGGCCGCGACGTTCTCCCGCGCCGTGAGGTGGTGGAACAGGTTGAACTGCTGGAACACCATCCCCACACCGGCGTCGACACGCTGCTTCGCGACGTGCCGCTCGACCAGCTCGTCCCCCCGCTCGCCGTACCCGATGGCGGTGCCGCCGACCAGCACGGCGCCGCCGTCCAGGCCCTCGAGGTGGTTGATGCAGCGCAGCAGGGTGCTCTTGCCCGAGCCGCTGGGCCCCAGCAGCGCCACCACCTCGCCCTGCCGGATCTGCAGGTCGATGCCGCGCAGCACCTCGTTCTCGCCGTAGGACTTGCGCAGGCCGAACGCCTCGATGAGCGCCTGGCCGAAGCTGCGCGGCGGCGGGTCCGCGTGGGTCAGCGGTGCCGCCTCCCCCACGCCGGCGTCCGTGCGGTCGGGGGCCCGGCGCGGGTCGGGCTCGACCGTCGCGGGCACGGCCACCGCCGGTCGGCCGAGGCGTGCCGCCCACGTCCGCAGCGAGGTCCGCGACGGACGGTCGAGGTCGAGCGCCCGCTCCACCGCGAGCTGCACCAGGGTCAGCGCCCCGGTCAGCACCAGGTACATCACCGCGGTGGCGAAGTAGATCTCGAAGTAGTCGAACGTGGCCGACGCGAGCTGCTGGGTGCGCAGCGTGAGCTCCGGGACCGCGATGATCGACGCGAGCGCCGAGTTCTTCATCGTGGTCACGGCCTCGCTGCCCAGCGCCGGGACCATCGAGCGCAGGGCCTGGGGTGCCACGACGCGACGCATGAGCAGCGTCGGCCGCATGCCCAGGGCCCGGCCCGCGGCGACCTGCCCGGGGTCGACGCCCTTGATGCCGGAGCGGAAGATCTCGGCGAAGAACACCGCCTCGTTCAGCGCCAGCGCCACGCCGCCGGCCACGAGCGGGGACAGGGTGATCCCCGCCCGTGGCAGCACGGAGAAGACGAAGACGAGCTGCAGGATCAGCGGCGTGCCGCGGTAGAGCGTCACGTACGCCCGGGCGACCCACGTCAGGGCCGTGAAGCGGGTGAGCTGCATCGCCGCGAGGAGCAGGCCCAGGACCATGCCGCCGGCGAACCCCATGGCGGTGAGCCGCAGGGTGAAGCCGATGCCCTCGAGGAGGTAGGGAAGGGTCAGGTAGTGCAGGAACTCGGTCATGGTCGGGCCGCCCTCGCGTCGCTGGTCAACTCGGTCGGTGCGACGGTCAGCCGACGCTCAGCACGGTGGGCTCGGCCAGCGCGTTCTCGTCGAGGGACCACTTCCCGGCCAGCTCGTCCTGCAGGCCCGAGTCCTGGATCTCGACGAGCGCGGCCTGGACGGCGTCACGGAAGGCGTGGTCGCCCTGCAGGACGCCGATGCCGATCTCGTAGTCGAGCATCACGGTCTCGGCGGTGTCGAGGTCGTCCGGGTGCTGCGCGACGTAGCCCCGCACGGTGTTGACGTCGTTGATGTAGGCGTCGGCGCGGCCGGCGAGGATCGCCTGCACGCAGTCGGCGCTGGAGTCGAAGAGGCTGACCGTGGGCGCCTCGAGGCCGGCGGCCTCGCACTCGGGGACCAGCGCCTCGACCAGCGGGACCTCGACGTAGCCCTTGTTCAGGGCGACGGTGGTGCCGCACAGCGAGGTGTCGATGCCGGTGATGCCCTGCGGGTTGCCCGTGGTCACGAGGATCCCGTCGAAGACCTTGGAGTAGCTGATGAAGTCGACGCCGCCGTGGGCGCGCTCCTGCGTGGCGTACAGGTTGGAGATGATCCAGTCGGCCTGGCCGCTGGCGACCGTGGGCACGAGCTCGGAGAACCCGACCGGCAGGTAGTCGACGTCGAAGCCGAGGCAGTCGCCGATCGCCTCGCCCAGGTCGATGTCGAAGCCCATGAACTCGTCGGGGTTCTCGGGGTTGACGACCTCGTAGCCGGGGGTGTGCGGGTTCAGCGCGTTGGTCTTGGTCGTGCCCACCAGGTCGGGGTTCTGCTCGCGCAGCTCGACGCACGCGGCGGAGTCGGCGAGCTCGGGGTAGGTGACCTCGCCGGCGCCCTCGGCGGCCGAGCTGGAGCCTGCGCACGCCGTCAGGGCGAGCAGCGCGGCGATCGCGCCGGTGGTGAGGACTGCCGTGCGGGGGTTCTTCGTGGTGCGCATCGCGGGTGCCTTCCAGTCGCCGGGCACCGGCGTCGAGGCCTCACCGAACGGGGGTGCCTCGACGCCGCCGTTGGTGTCTCTCGGTCCGATGGTCTGACCGATGAGGCATGAACGTAGACGCGCCCCGGAGGGTGAAAACGGATATCCCGGACCTGGAAACACACTGTTTACCGAGCCGACCCAGGGCGAAACATTGGTCAGACCATCTGACCGCATCTCGTTGCTAGCGTGCCGGTACGCACACTCCCCGCATCGACGACGGCACCGAAGGAGCACCCTCGTGACGACACCGGTCCCGCCGTTGGCGCGCAGGTCACCGACCATCTCGGTCACCCTGGCCGCGCACCTGGAACGCCTCATCGCCACCGGTGAGCTCGCCCCCGGGCAGCGGCTCCCGGGTGAGCGCGAGCTCGCCGAGCAGCTCGCCGTCTCCCGCGCGTCGCTGCGCGAGGCGATGTTCGAGCTCGAGTCCAAGCACCTCGTCGAGCGGCGGCCCGGCCGCGGCACCGTGGTCGTCGAGACGTCGGCCGAGCAGCGCGACCTCGAGGGCCTGAATGCGGGGACGAGCGGCGACGCGAGCGCCGACGCCGCCGAGCTGCGGCTCATCGTCGAGCCGTCCGTGGCCGGGCTCGCCGCCCGCCGGGCCACGTCCGCGAACCTCCTGCAGCTGCACGACGTCCTCGACGCGTCGCAGGGTCCGCTCAGCGCCGCGCGCTCCGTCGAGCTGGACCTGGAGTTCCACCTGCTGCTCGCCCAGGCGGCCCGCAACCCGCTGCTCACGACCCTGCACGGACTCATGGCCGACTGGACCCTGCCCGTGCGCCGCCGTTCCCACGCCACCAAGGCCGCCCGCGCGCGCTCGCTCGCCGGGCACCAGGCGATCTACGACGCGGTGGAGGCGCACGACGCCGACGCCGCCACGGCGGCGATGCGCGAGCACCTGACCGACATCCACACCCAGCTGAAGGACACCTGATGCGCCGCCCCACCACCGCCGGCCTGTACACCTCCGGCCTGCTGCTCCTCACCGCGGCGACCGGCGCCATCGACGCCGTGAGCTTCCTCGCCCTGGACGGCGTCTTCACCGGCAACATGACCGGCAACGTGCTGTTCCTGGCGTTCGCCCTGGTCGGCGTCGAGGGCATCCCGCTGCTCAACAACGCCTTCGCGCTCGTCGGGTTCGCGCTCGGCTCGGTGCTCGGCGGGCGGCTCGTGCGGCGGGGTCACCCCGTGGGGCTGCCGGTGCGCAGCGCCTGGCTGCTGGGCGCCGGGACCGCGCTGGTGTTCGTGCTCGTCGGCGTGTGGGCCGTGGTCGGCGACCTGGCGCCCGCCGGGCAGATCACGCTCACCGCCGTGCTCGCCGCGCTCATGGGCGCGCAGGTCGCCGCGGTGAAGCCCGTCGGCAACACCGACATCACCACCGTCGTCGTCACCAGCACCCTCGCCAACGTCACGCGGGAGAGCCGCCTGGGTGGCGGGCGCCAGACGCCGAGCCAGTGGCGGCACCGGACCTTCGCCATCCTCGCGATGGGCGCGGGTGCCGCGCTGGGTGCCGCGGTGCTGCGCCTGGCCGACGGCCCGGTCGCGCTGGCAGCGTCGGGGGTCGTGTTCGCCGCCGGGGTCGCGGCGCTGCTGGTCGCCCGGGCCGACCAGCAGCGGCGGGCACGGCAGGAGCGGCCCGCCGCGGCGGGGACGGCCGAGGACGTGCGCCCGACGCAGGTGCTCGCCGCGCGCTGAGGCCCCGGCGGCGGGGAACGGACGACGTGAGGCGGACCGTCCCGGGTGCGGCGCCCGGTACCCGTCAGAGGCAGCGCTCGGCGAGCAGCCGGCTGAGTCCGCGGATGTCGACGCCCGCCCCGAACTCGAGCCTGACCAGTCCCAGGCCGCTGAACCACAGCTCGAGCTCGGTGTCCCGGTCGAACGTCCCCGCCGTCTCCACGGAGAACGCCTGGACACGGCTGTACGGGAGCGACGTGCAGTCCTTCTTCTTCCCGGTCATGCCCTGCACGTTCACCGCGACGATGCGCTTCGTCGTGAACGTCACGGAGTCACGCACGCCGCGGAACGCGACGAGCACCCGCTCGTCCGGGAGCAGCAGCTCGGCCAGGTCGTTGTGCGCGTCCGCCGGGTTCCGCTCGTTGAGCTTGACGTAGGCGGCGTTGGCGAAGTCGATCATGTCTCTCCTCGGTGCCTCGCGGGCCCGGTGCTCCGGACCCGTCGTGACGAGCGCCCGCGGTGTGCACCACCGGTGCCGACGGCCGCCGCGCTCGTCCGACCCGGACGGTACCGACCGCACGCCTCTCCCACGGCCGGGTCGGACGCCGGTCGCACGGCGCTCGCTCCGCGGACGCGGCGGCGTCCCGGCTCTCCCGGACCCGCCCGAGGTGTTCTCCGACCGATGGCGGACGGCGATCTGGGGCTGGACGCCGAGAGCGGCAAAGCCCTGTCCCTCCTCCCGGTTCGGACGCTATGGTCCGGTTTCCGCCGACCAGCGGCACCCGCGCCGCCCCGACGAGGAGGCCCACGATCGCCACGCACCTCCGGGCAGGCCGGCCGTGAGGCGCCCCGGCGACACCGCGCGCGGGACGCCCCACGTCCGGGAGATGGTCCGTGCCCACCGCGGCCGGTTCGCCGTCTCGTACGTCTTCCAGGTGATCGGCGGTGTCGCGCCGCTGTTCCAGGTGCTCCTGCTGCGGGCGGTGGTCGACGGGCTGATCGAGGGGCGGACCGGCACGGCGCAGGCCCTCGGGCAGATCGCCGGGATGGCGGGGCTGGGGCTGCTCGGCGTGTGGTCGACGTGGGCGGCGAGCGTGACCGCGACCGCGGCCGCGGGCCGCGTGATCGCGGACCTGCGCTCGGCGATGTTCCGGCGCCTGACCACGATGCCGATCCACTTCTACACGACGGTCCGGCCCGGTGCCGTCGTCAGCCGCCTCACCAACGACGTCAACGGCGCCGAGGAGATGTACACATCGGTGATCCCCGTCGTGGTGTCCAGCGTGACGACGATCGCCACGTCGCTGGTCATCGTCGCGTTCGTCGACCCGCGCCTGGTGCTGCTGCTCGTCGTCGTGCCGATCGCGGTCGCGTACGTCCGCAAGGCCGAGGCACGGATCAACGAGCTGATCGGCCGGTCCTTCGACGTCACCAAGGACCTCGCGTCCGCCGCCGAGACGTTCGTCAGCCGCGACGGCGCCGTGCTCGCGCGGCAGAACGGCCAGACCGCCCGGGAGCAGGCGGCCTTCCAGGAGCGGTCCGCCGCGCTGGCCGGCCTGGCCACCGGCATCAGCCGGGCCGCCGCGACGTCGGGGGCGAGCTACGGGACGGCGTTCGTGCTCATCACCGCCGGCGCGCTGGCGATGGGCGTGTGGCTCGTGACGGAGCAGGACGTCACCGTCGGCAGCGTCATCCTCATCGTGCTCTACCTGCAGCAGCTCCAGGCGCCGGTGCAGCGGCTGCTCAACACCCGCTACCCCCGGATGCGCTCGGCGATCGCGCTCGACCGGGTCGAGGCGGTGCTGGCCACTGCGGTGGCGGGCGACCGCTCCCCCGCCGCCGCGGATGACGCGTCGGGAGCGGCTGCCGGCGACGTCCCGGGCGTCCGCTCGTCGGACCCGTCGGACCCGTCCGACCTGGACCAGTCGGGTGCGGCCGGGGGCGACGCCGTCGTGACGCCGGCCCTGCGGACGCGGGACCTGCGGTTCCGGTACCCGCCGGTGTCGGCGTACTCGATCGACGGGCTCTCGCACGCGGGCGACGCGCTGTCCATCCCGTGGCTCCCGCTGGTCGGGCTGTCCGGCGACGGCGGCGTGCGGGACGTCGGTGGCGGCCGCGACGGGGCGGGCGACGCCCTCGACGGGATCGACCTGACGGTGGGACGCGGTGAGGTCGTCGCGGTCGTCGGGGCGTCGGGCGCCGGCAAGTCGACGCTGGCCACCGTGATCGCGGGACTCGTCGACGCGGACAGCGGTGTCGTCGAGGTCGACGGCCGGCCGCTGGCGGACCTCGACGAGGAGCAGCGCGCCGGGCTCATCGCGTACATCCCGCAGGACCCGTACGTGCTGCACGCCTCCGTGCGGGAGAACCTGCGGTACGCGCGGCCAGACGCCACGGACGCGGAGCTCCTCGCGGTGTGCGAGCAGGTGGCCCTCGGTGACCTGGTGCGCGGCCTCGACGACGGGCTCGACGCGGTCATCGGCGAGAAGGGACACCGCCTGTCCGGCGGCGAGCGCCAGCGCCTGGCCATCGCCCGTGCGGCGCTCCGGCGCCCGGCCCTCGTCGTGCTCGACGAGCCGACCGCGCACCTGGACACCGCCACGGAGCACCGCGTCCGCACCGCGATGTCCACGCTGTTCGCCGGCGCCGGGGTCGTGATGATCGCCCACCGGTTGTCCACGGTCCGCGACGCCGACCGCATCGTCGTCCTGGAGCACGGCCGCGTCGCCCAGGAGGGTCCGCACGACGAGCTCGCCGCGGTGGCCGGGGGCGGGTACCGCAGGCTGCTGGACGCGGGGGCGATGGCCCGGGAGTGACGGCCCGGCGTGATCAGCGCGTCGTCATCCGCGGGCGGGGCCGTCCGCGCCCACCGCGTCCAGCACGTGCGGGTCCGCGCAGCCGCGCGCGAACCCCGCGATCCGACGGTCGACGTCCCGCTGCAGGACGACCCGGCCGATCCGCTCGGCCACCGGTGCCAGCCACGCCGGCCGGCACGTGAAGCTGTACCGCCAGACCGCCCGCGTCCCGCCGTCCGGCAGCGGGGTGAAGCGCCACCCGCCGGCCATGACGGCGAAGAACCACGGCCCCTCGACCATCTTCATCCCGACGTTCGTCGGCGGCTTGTACGAGACGTACTCGCTGACCA
>JAEWEJ010000291.1 GCA_023389455.1 Actinomycetes bacterium
CTGCTGACCTGCTGGGACCTGCGCGCCGCCGTAGGCTCGGGGGCGTGAACGACACCATCCTCGTCCTGACCGAGGACACCCTGGCCGAGTCCGACGTCCGACACATCGTGGGCCTGCACCCCGACGAGACCCTCGCCTACCGCGTGCTCGTGCCCGCCGACACCGACCGCCCGCTGATCCCCTGGATCATCGACGCGCTGAGCCTGGGCGAGCTGCGCGAGGCGTGGGAACGGGCGACGGGCCACGAACCGAGCCGTACGCAGGCACGCCAGACGGCCGCCGAGCAGATCGCGGGCAGCGTCGCCGCCTTCGCCGCCGCGGGGCGCGAGGCGTCCGGGACCATCACCGACGACGACCCCATGCCCGCGCTGCGCAGCGCCGTGGCGGGTGGCGACGTGCGGGAGGTCGTCGTGGTGACGTACCCGCACATGGTCGAGGACACGTTCCACACCGACTGGGCCTCGCGCGCACGGGACGAGCTGCACGTCCCGGTGCTGCACCTCTACTCCGGGACCAGCGAGCTCGGCTGAGGGGAGCTCGGCTGAGCGAGCTGGGCCGAGCTCGCCGCCCCCGGGTGCGGCCTCAGCGCAGCGGGTACCCCGCGCGCTCGACGGTCCGCCGCGCGAGCACGTCGAGCGAGTCGACGTAGCGCGCGTCGGCGAGCAGCCCGTGCTCGGCCGCCACGACCGACAGCTCCGTGCAGCCGAGCACGACGACGTCGGCACCGCGCGCCCGCAGCCGGTCCGCGACGGCGTGCAGCGCGTCGACGTCCGCCGGCCTGCCCGCCTTGACCTGGTCGTAGATGATGCCCATGACGACGTCCTGGTCGGCGTCGTCGGGCACGACCGCCGTCAGCCCGCGCGCCTCGAGCGCGCGCTGGTAGACCTGCGCGGCGAGCGTGCCGCTGGTCGCGAGCACCCCGACGCGCGCGACGCCCGGGCGCGCGGCGACCTCGTCGGTCGTCTCGTCGACGATGCTGAGGACCGGCACGTCGACGGCTGCCGCGACCTCGTCGGTGAAGTGGTGGGCGGTGTTGCACGGCACCACGACGAACCCGACGCCCAGCCGTTCGAGGCGGCGGGCGTCGGCAGCCATGACGGGGCCCGGGTCCTCGTCCGAGGCACCCAGGATGTACGCCGTCCGGTCGGGGATCCCGGCGTGCTGCAGGACGACCAGGTCGACGTGGTCCTGGTCGCGCTCCGCCGCCGTGCGGCGCACGACCAGGTCGAGGAAGCAGACGGTGGCCGCCGGCCCCACGCCCCCGATGACGCCGACCTCCACGCGGTGCGGCGTGCCGCCGTCACCGCGTGGGGTCGCCGGTCCGACGTCGCTCACGCGTCGCCCTTCGGGTAGTACCGCCGGTACTTGCGCACCTGGTTGGCCTGCGCGACCGCGAGGTACGCCAGACGCCGCGGGTCGGTCTCGGCGCGGTACCACAGCGGGTTGGTCGCACGCCGCGCCCGGCCGAGCGCGCGGGTGCGCGCACGCAGGGCGGGGTCGGCCACGTACCGCCGCAGCAGCCACCGCGGCAGCACCGTGTACAGGTGCGGCTCGGTGAGGTGGTCGGGCGCACCGTCCGGCAGCGGGCCGAGGCCCTGCACGTGCTCCCGCACGTAGAGCTCGGCCGTGTTGCGCCCCCCGGCCGTGATGTAGAAGTTCGACCGCCCGAGCCGCGGGTTGAGCTCGAAGAACACCGTGCGCCCGTCGCGGGGGTCGTACTTGAGGTCGAAGTTGGCGTACCCGGTCCAGCCGAGGTGCTCCAGCAGGCGGACCGCCTGGGCGACGATCTGCTCGTCGTGGCCCGTGATGATCCCGGCGGGGTTGCCCAGCGCGCCGGGCGTGTGCTCCTCCAGGAGCACGTGCCCGAAGGCGGAGAACCGCACCGTGCCGGCGGCGTCCGAGTAGCACGTGAGGATGCGCATGCCCGAGTCGTCGCCGGGGATGAGGTCCTGCACGACGAACCGCCCCTGGTACCCCGACGCCTGGACGCGCGCGAGGAGGTCGGCGAGCTCGGCCGGGGTGTCGACCGTGAACACCTTCTTCTTCCCCGGGAACTCGACCAGGTGGTAGGCCGCGGTGTCCGCGGCCTTCGCGATGACCGGGAACCGGAGCGCCGAGGTGTCCGGCACCCCGCCGCCCTGCACGTCGTGCACCACCGTGGCCGGGTGGTCGATCCCGAGCTCGACGCACAGCTCGCCGAAGAGCACCTTGTCGGTCACCTTGTCGAGCGTCGCGACGTCCACGTACGGGATCGTGTAGAGGTCCTCGAGCTGCGCCCGGTTCTCGACGATCGTGCGCACGAGCCAGTCCGCGCTGCCGAGCAGCACCCGGTGCGTGCCCGGGTGCTGCTCCGCGACCGCCCGCAGGCGGCGCACGATCGTGGGCCCGTCGTCGATGCCCGGCTCCACGACGTTCTCGAGGATCCGCGAGTGCCGCACGAGGCCCGTCGAGACCGACGACACCACGACCGAGCGCACGCCGTACGCCTCGTGGAACGTGCGCGCCAGCGAGTACGCGCCGACGTCACCGCCGAGGATCACCGGCTGCAGCCGGGCGACGGGCACCTGCGCGCCCGTGCGCCGGCTCACTGGGCGAGCTCGGACCGGTCACCCGACCAGTCCGTGTGGAAGACGCCCTCGCGGTCGGTGCGCCGGTAGGTGTGCGCACCGAAGAAGTCGCGCTGGGCCTGGATGAGGTTGGCGGGCAGCCGCTCCGCGCGCACGCCGTCGTAGTACGCGAGGGACGACGAGAACGCCGGGGTGGGCACGCCGTGGGCGGCGGCGGCGGACACGACGCGACGCCACGCGGCGACGCCGTTCGACACGGCGGCCGTGAAGTACGGGTCGGCGATGAGCAGCGGGAGCTCCGGGTTGCGCTCGTACGCCTGCGTGATGCGGTCGAGGAACTTGGCGCGGATGATGCAGCCGCCCCGCCAGATGCGCGCCATCGCGGCCCGGTCGATGTCCCACCCGTACTGCGCGGAGGCGGCGGCGATCTGGTCGAAGCCCTGCGAGTACGCCACGAGCTTGGAGGCGTACAGCGCGAGCCGCACGTCCTCGATGAACGCACCCGGCTCGGGCACGTTCCACGCGAGCGTGTCGGCGGGCAGCACGCCGCGGGCGGCCGCACGCTGCGGCGCGGAGCCGGACAGCGCGCGGGCGAAGGTCGCCTCCGCGATGCCGGTGATCGGCACGCCGAGGTCGAGCGCGTTCTGGACGGTCCAACGGCCGGTGCCCTTCTGCTCCGCGGCGTCGGCGACGACGTCCACGAAGGGCCGGCCGGTGGCCGCGTCGGTGTGCGCGAGGACCTCAGCGGTGACCTCGATCAGGTACGACTCGAGGTCGCCGGTGTTCCACGCGGCGAAGACCTCACCGATCTCGGGGGCCGAGGCACCCAGCCCCTGGCGCAGCAGGTCGTACGCCTCCGCGATGAGCTGCATGTCGGCGTACTCGATGCCGTTGTGCACCATCTTGACGAAGTGCCCGGCGCCGTCGGGGCCCACGTGGGTGCAGCACGGCACGCCGTCGACCTTGGCGGAGATCGCCTCGAGGATCGGCCCGAGCGACGCGTAGGACTCGGCGGTGCCGCCGGGCATGATCGACGGCCCGTTGAGCGCGCCCTCCTCACCGCCCGAGACGCCCGTGCCCACGAAGTGCAGGCCGAGCTGCCGCAGCGCGGCCTCGCGGCGGACCGTGTCGGGGAAGTGCGCGTTCCCGGCGTCCACGACGATGTCGCCCGCCTCCAGCAGCGGCACCAGCTCGTCGATGACGGCGTCCGTGGCCGGGCCCGCCTGCACCATGATCACGACCTTGCGGGGGCGCTCGAGCGACGCGACGAAGTCCGCCATGGACTCGGACGGCACGAACGTGCCGTCCGCGGCGTGCTCCGCCACCAGCGACTGCGTCCGTGCGAACGTCCGGTTGTGGACGGCGACGGTGTACCCGTGCCGCGCGAAGTTGCGCGCCAGGTTGCGGCCCATGACGGCCAACCCGGTCACGCCGATCTGTGCGGTACCGACGGCCGACGACGGGACAGACATCACGGAGCGCTCCTTCATGCCGGGGGGCACGTGCCGCGGGGCGGTGGCCGTGCCCCGGGAGGGCCGGCACCGGCGCGGGCGGCGCGTGCGGGTGTCACCTCGAGCCTAGTGGGCGCAGCCGCGACACCCCTCGGCGTGCCGGAGACCGAGACGCCCGAGGCGCCCGTACGCTCGCGCCGTGACCCCCGGACCCGAGGACGTCCCCGCCGAGTTCGTCCGTGCTCTGCGATCGCTGCGCGGGGCCCCCGTGCGCCCCGAGGTCGTGCTCGACGAGGTCCCCGGCCCTGCGCGGATCGCGCCGTTCTCCGCCGCGCTGACGGCGGAGATCCGCACCGCTCGTCGGTCGGTCGCGGCGGAGGACCTCGCCTCGGGCCGGTTCGTGGTGCTCTACGACCCCGAGGGCCAGGAGGCGTGGGAGGGCTCCTTCCGCCTCGTCACCCTCGTGCGTGCCGGCCTGGAGGCCGAGGTGGGCGCCGACCCGATGCTCGCCGAGGTCGCGTGGTCGTGGTTCGAGGACGCGCTGGAGTCCGCCGGGGTCACGCCGCACGCGGCCGGCGGCACCGTGACGCGGGTGCTGTCGCAGAGCTTCGGCGCGCTCGACCGGCGCGACGAGCAGACCGAGCTGGAGATCCGCGCGTCCTGGACGGCCTGGGACGAGGATCTCGCCCCGCACCTCACGGCGTGGTCGACGCTGCTGTGCACCGTGGCCGGGCTGCCACCGCTGCCCGAGGGCGTCGTCCCGCTCCCGCGCCGCTGAGCGCCGCGGCACCCGCTCAAGTCCGTGCGACCCGGTGCCGATGCACGGGACGTGAGCATCGAACCTCTCCGACGCGACGTCCGCGACGTCCCGGCCCGTCGGCCGGGCGTCACGACCGTGCCCACGTCGCGGCGAGTTCCCCCGGCCGCCCCCGCCCGCAACCCGATGTGCGTCGTGGTCACCCAGATCGCCGACGGCGAGGGTGAGGCGCTGGTGCGCACGCTGCGACGCCGCGGCGCCCACCGGGTGGTCGTCCTCGCACGCCGCGCGGGCCGCAGCGAGCTGCGCACCCTGCTGGCCGGCGGGCTGCGCGGCGGCGTCGCCAGCACCACGGACGCGACGGCCACGCCGGCCCGTCCCGCACCGCTGCCCGCGCCGCCGACGGCCGAGCTCAGCGCACGCGAGCTCAGCGTGCTGGCACGCGTGGCCGAGGGACGCACGAACCGGCTGATCGGTGAGGAGCTGGGCCTCTCCGCCCTCACCGTCAAGAGCCACCTCGCCCGGATCTCGCGCAAGCTGGGCACCGGCGACCGCGCCGAGCTCGTCGCGATCGCGATCCGGCACCGGCTGATCGACTGACGCCACCGCGACGCGCACACCGGCTGCACGGACCGGCGGCTCGCGTCGCCTACGGTGGAGATCATGAATGCCGAGGCGTCGCAGGGCACCGCGGGTGCGGACGAGCACCCCGAGGACGCCGCCCCTGCCGTCGTCCCCCTGCTCGAGCCGGCGGACGGCGTCCCCGAGGTCGTGAGCACCCCCGCGGCGCTGGCGGCGACGGTCGCGGCCTTCGCGGCCGGGACCGGGCCTGTCGCCGTGGACGCCGAGCGGGCGTCGGGCTACCGGTACGGGCAGCGCACGTACCTCGTGCAGCTGCGACGCGAGGACGCCGGGACGGCGCTGATCGACCCGATCGCGCTGCCCGACCTGTCCTCGCTGTCCGACGCCCTGGTGGGCGTGGAGTGGGTGCTGCACGCCGCGTCCCAGGACCTTCCCGGGCTCGCGGAGCAGGGCATGCGGCCGTCGCGCGTCTTCGACACCGAGCTCGCCGCGCGCCTGCTCGGCATGGAGCGGGTGGGCCTGGCGGCGGTCGTCGCCGACACGCTGGGCCTGGGGCTGGCCAAGGAGCACTCCGCGGTGGACTGGTCGACCCGGCCCCTCCCGGCGGAGTGGCTGCGGTACGCCGCGCTCGACGTCGAGGTGCTGGTCGAGGTCCGGCAGGTGCTCGCCGAGCGCCTGGCGGTCGCCGGCAAGGCCGAGTGGGCCCGCCAGGAGTTCGAGGCGGTGCGCACGGCGCCACCGCCACCGCCGCGCGTCGAGCCGTGGCGACGGGTCTCCGGCCTGCACAACGTCCGCGACGCCCGGCGCCTCGCGGTGGTCCGCGAGCTCTACGCCACGCGTGACCGCAACGCCCGCGAGCGCGACATCGCGCCGGGCCGCGTCCTGCCCGACGCCGCGATCGTGGCCGCCGCGCAGGCGCTGCCGCGCACGGTCGGGCAGCTCGTCACCCTCCCGGCGTTCGCCGGCAAGGGCACCCGTCGGCGTGCCGCGCTGTGGCAGTCGGCGATCGACCGCGCCACCGCGCTGCCCGAGTCGGAGC
>JAEWEJ010000119.1 GCA_023389455.1 Actinomycetes bacterium
CACCAGGACCGTGCGCGACGGGTCGGCGTCGGCGTACCCGCCCGTCGAGGAACGCCCTGCGAGGTTCTCGTAGTAGGGCTTCGGCGCCTGTCCGTCGATGCCGAACGTGAGGGTGCTCATATCCTCGTGCGCGCCGCCGCCCGTGGACGTGAAGTCGCCGCCGACGAGGAGCCGGTACGTGGTGCCGACGTCGAGCCCGGACACCGGGCGCGCCACCGTGTACGTGCCGCCAGGCTCGGCGGTGAAGCGCAGCCCGTAACCGGACGTGTCCGACGTCGCCGCGATGCCGGAAGGCACTTCCCACCGTGCGAGCTCGGCCGCGGCCTCGGCAGCGTCGAGCTCGTAGGTGTCGATGTTGACCGCGTCCTCGTAGCCCGGCTCGCGCGCCTCGACGCGCAACCGCACGGTCGCGTCGGCGGGGTTCGGGGTGGCAGTGATGTACGTCGTCATCTCACACGTCCCGCATCCGGTAGGGGCCGATGGTCGGCGTGATGACCGGCGGGCGCAGGTAGCGGAACGCCTGATCGACGACGGCCTGCACGTCGTTCATGACGGCCTGGATCGTCACTGTCTTGCCGGAGATCGCGTTGATCTCCTGCTGAGTCAGGTCCGCGGTGCCGCCATCGGTGACCTCGACGACCTTGCCGTCGGGCATCGCCCGGAGCTTGCGCGTCGCGCCGTCGATCGACACGGTGAAGTCCTGAGCGGCGCCGGTCGACGCGGCGGTCGCGAGTGCCTGCTCGGTCGCCTTGCGGGTCGCGTAGGCGTCGGCCTCGGCCTTCGCCGACGCGGCCTCGCTCGCGGCGTTGAGGGCGTCGGTGTTCGTCTCGTAGGACCCGTTCACCGCGCCCAACAGGTCGTGCTGCCCCTGGAGCTGCTGGTTCAGGTCGTTGAGCTTCTCCGCGGTCTCGTCGCTGACGCGGCCCTGGTTGAGCATCTCCTCCCCTGCGAGCTTGGACAGCCGCGCCTGCTCGTCGTTGAGTGCGGTCGATCGCTCGGTGACGACGTTCAGCGCGTCCTGGTCCCCGGCCATGGCGCGCAGCACGACGCCGCGCGTGATGCCGAGCTGGTTCGCGGTGTCGGTGGCGGCGTTCATCTTGTCCGTGTCCTGGACGAACTCGTCGACCGACGCCTGAATGGACAGCTCGCGCCCCATGGCCGCGCCCTCGGTGACGATGTTCTGGAACGCGGTGGAGAACGTCGCCTCGAACTGAGCGGCCTTCTCCTCGGCGTCCTGGAGGAACGGACCGGCGAACGCCTGGACGAGGCCCGCGCCTGCGAGCCCGGCCGCGGTGCCGACCGGGCCGCCAAGGGTGCCGACCGCGACCATGGTGTCGGTCAGGCCGTCGAGGATCGTCTCGGTGTCCTCGGAGTCGAACCCGTCCTTGAAGCCGCGAGCGACCTCGGCGCCGGACTCGGCCATGTTGGACACGAGCTCGGCCTTGAGGTCGGCCTTGAACACGTCCTCGGCGGTGAGCGCGTTCTCCTCGAACGAGTCCTTGATCTCCCGGGCGGACTTCTTCGCTTCGTCCTTGACGTCCCGGAGCGCTCGCGTGAGGTCGCGGTCCAGGACGCGGGCGGTGTCGTCCGCGCCGTCCCGGGTGTCCTTGAGCCCGCGCTCCGCGTCCCGGGCAGCGTCCGCGACGTCGTCCAGGCCGCGGTCGGCGCCGCGCGTCGCCTTGTCGACGTCGTCCAGAGCGTCCGCGACGTCGTCCAGGCTGTCCGCGGTGCTGTCGAGGTTGCGCTCGGCGGAAGTGGTCTCGGCGTCGAGCTTGATCTCGATGGGGCGTCCCACGGGTCACCTCCCCTCTAGTGCTCGTTCGATGGACTTCTGAACGCCGTCCACGACCCAGACGCCGATGAGGCGCGGGATGGTCTGCGAGACGGCGGGGTAGACGATGTAGCCCTGGCGGCGGCGGAGCCTGATCTGACGGGACGCGCGCCGCTCGACGACGTGCGTCCCGCCGTTCGGCGACCGGCGCCGGTACCGGGTGTAGTGCTCCTTGCGGTTCGTCCCGAACTCCATGGGGCGGGCGAGGTCGGACGGGGCGGCGCCGCCGCGCATCTTGCGGTTCGACGCCCCGGCGACGAGGACCGCGGGGAGCCCGGCACGGACCCGGGTCCCCGCGGCGAACGTCACGCCCTGGACGTGGACGACGCTCCCGGCGCCCCGAGCCTTGTCGACCTCGGCCTTCCAGATCGGCCCGATCTGCGTGCGCTGCGCCTTGCGGAGGTCCGCCTTGAGCTCGCGCGGGAGCTGGCGGAACCGGCGCTGGACGGCGCGCAGGTGGTCCCTGGACGCCCGGTCGACCTCGATCACGACGTGACGGGCGCCGGGTAGATCGTGGAGCCGTCCGCGGCCTTGATCGTGGGCTGGCCGTTGATCGCCATGGCCGAGGTCGCCGTCGCGATGCCGCGTGCGCCGCCCACCTGGGACGGGAACTTGACGGTGAGCGTCCCGGACGCCTCGGGGCCGGTCGCGTCGCCCTTGGGGTAGAGCTTGAACGGGAGGGTCTGTCCGTGCTTGGACATGAGGACCGCGGTGAGCGTCTCGCTGGTGGACAGGTCCTGTCCGAACTCGACGTTGAGGACGTGCGCGGGCTCGCCCACGTCGGTCTGGTCCTCGCCGGAGATCGGGCGCCACGGGACGTCCTCGATCGTGACGGTGATGTTGGCGTTGGTGATCGCGCCGCCGTACGTGGAGCCGCCCAGGTCGAGCTGGGCGTTCTTGATGTTGAGGATCTTGTGCTGGACGGTCGAGGGGTTCATCGGGACGGGCCCTTTCAGACGATCGGGAGGGGTGCGGCGACGGTGATCTCGACGGCGGGGAACGTCGAGTTGTCGCCTACGGGGAGCACTCCGGGCTTGGCGACCTGCTCGACGGTCCACTCGGAGTCGGACGCGTACAGCGCGGCGAGGACGTCCGCGAGGTGGTCCTCCAGGGACTTGGACCCGGCGTGGGGGGTGCCGGATCGTCCAACGAGCTGGACGACGAACCGCCACTCGCCGGACTGCCAGGTCATGTCCTCGTCGGTCGTGACGATCCACGGGTCCGCGGGGACGAGGGCGAGGGCCGGGGGTGTCCACCGGTCCGGGGTGCGCTCGTGGACCTGGACGTCAGGGGCGAGCGGGGCGAGCACGGCGGCGAGGTTCGCGCGCGCCTCGGCGGGCGTCACGCGAACCCCCCGGCCGTGTACCGGTCGAGGATCGGGTACGCGGTGATCATCGGGTCGACCGGCGCGAGCGCGGCCCCGGACGGCGCGTCCCCGAACTCGTAGGTCGGGGTGCCGTTCGGAGCGTTGCGGCGGAGCCAGAGCTTGGACCCGACCTCGTAGACGGTGCCCTCGATCGCGGCGACGTCCCCGGGCTCGAGCCCGGCCGCGTCAACGGACCTGATGTAGTCGTTGACGAGGCCGAGCGCCTGGAGGTAGGTCGCCGCGGCGAGCGTGTCGTCGCGGCCGTCCTCGCCGCCGACGTAGTCGCGCAGCTTCGTGCCGCCGTTGGGGTCGAGGGGCAGGAGCATCGGTCAGGCCGTGACGAGCGGGACGATGCCCTTGGGGCGCTGGACGAACGACGAGACGTAGGTGTACATACCGATCGGCTTCGTCAGGTCGACGGCGTTCAGGTCGTTCGTGATGCGGAACGGTGCGCCCGGGGCCTCCAGGGTCTTTACGGACCGGGAGTCGAACGCGAACACAGTCCCCGCGGCGGCCTTGGGGAACAGGCGGACCGTGAGGCCCGCGATGTCGCCGTCCGGGGTCTTGGTGTTGATCGTGAGCCGGCCGAGCTTGTCGTCCGGGGCGCCCGCGATCTGGAGGATCGACTTGTCCGCCTGGACGTTCGCGATGGCGAGGAACACGTCCTTGGCGACGAGGATGCCGTCGAGGAGGAGGTCCTGGTCGTCGAAGTGCTCGTAGACGTCGAGCACCATCTCGCGCAGGCCCGCCGCGGTGGTGAGGTCCGCGGTGACAACGCGCGCGCCGCCCGCGGTGACGGACGCGTCGTAGCCCGCCTTGACGACCGAGCGGGCGAGGCCCTCGGTGTACTTGGCGGCCTTGAGCGCGATGGCCTCCCACGTGGTGTCGAGGAGGTTGATGTTCGTGGTGCGCTCGATCGCCTGGACCGAGAGCGACGAGTAGCCGCCCGCGGTGTAGACCGGCGCGTTCGCGGTCTTGAGCGAGACCTTGCCGTGAACGAGGGTGTCGCCCTCGGCGACCTGCCGCTGGAAGTCCGTGGTGTCGGTGTCGAGGACGCCGTACTCGACGGTGAGGCCCTGGGCGGGCAGGGCGCCGGTCGAGAACGTGTTGACGATCGGCTGGGCCTGCTGCTGGAGCTCGACGATGTCGCCGATCCACTGGTCCTGGAGGAGGCCGTCGCCGGAGACGGCGCCGTCGAACGCGCGCTTGGCCTGCTCGTCGCCGGTCACGAGGGCCTTGACGTAGTGGCCGTAGGAGCGGAACACGTCCACCGATGCGGTGTCGGCGTTCGGGAGGCCGTTGGCCTGGAGCATCTTGAACGAGCGGTCGAGCTCGGCGATCGTCTCGTTGATCTGGTCGACGTCGGCGCGGGTGGCCGGGGTCTCGGTGGCGGTCTCGGGCACGGGGTTCTCCTTGGGTGCGGTGCGGTGGCGGACGGTGGCGACCTGGGCGCCCTCGTAGGCGGGGAAGGGCACGAGGGAGACCTCGCGGACCTTGACCTTGGTGTGGACGAGGCGGACGGCGTTGGTTTCGGTGTCGTGCTCCTCGCGGTACTCGCCGAAGTCGAAGCCGATCGACATGCGGTCGATGACTCCGTCGCGGAGGAGCGTGTACGCCTCGTCGCCGCGCGGGGTCTGGGAGATCACGCCCGTGATCTCCCACCCGGCGTCGGTGTCGCGGGCGGACGTGATGCGGCCGATCGGCTCGGCGTGGCGCCAGAACACCTTGGCGTCGTCGGAGTCCTGGACGGCGCCGCGCTCGAACTCCTCGGTGTAGGAGCCGAACCAGTCGTTGATCTCGACGGGGTCGCCGTAGGGGACGGCGATCCCGGAGAACTCGCGCTTGCCGTCCTCGGTCTCGGCGCGGACGGCCATCTCGCGGATGTGCAGCTCAGGCATCGGCGGGCTCCTCAGCGGGGGTCGGCGCGGGCGCCGGGGTGGTGGGCTTGGTGTAGCGGGGCAGGCCCTCGATCTCCTGGGCGTAGTGCGCGGAGTAGAGGCCGGAGCGGAGCGCGATCTCGTGCGCCTCGTAGCGGGTCTTGGTGTCGGTGCGGAGGAGGCCGTCGACCTTGAACCGGACCTCTTGGCCGCGCGGGAGGACGTCGGTCAGGGCCATCTCGATCTCGCGCAGGTAGGCCATGAGCGAGTACCGGACGAACCAGATGTCGACCTGCTCCTGGTTCGAGTAGGTGTCGGACGAGCCCTCGACGACGGCGAGGAGGTACTTGGCCGGGATGCCGAACATGCGCGCGACCTCGGTCACGGAGAACTGCCGGGACTCCAGGAACTGAGCGTCGGCGGGTCGCAGCGCGACGGGCTTGTACTCCAGGCCCTGCCCGAGGACGGCGATCTCGGTCGGCTTGAACAGGTCCTGGGCCTGCGCCTTCCACGCCTTGGCCTGCTCGGGCGTGAGCTTCTGCTCGGTGTTCAGGGTGCCGTTCGGGATGCCGGACTGGTCGAACCA
>JAEWEJ010000161.1 GCA_023389455.1 Actinomycetes bacterium
CAGGACGGAGAGCTGGCTTACACATCTTCTACGCAGGCGAACCACTTCACCAAAGGATGCCAGCGCATTTTTCCCAACAAAAAAGGGGTCGTCTTTCGACGACCCCTTCAGTAATATGGCGGAAGCGTAGTCCGCCTGATATGAATCTGAACGAATCCTACAATATCCAAAAACTCCCGCATTATCTTCACTTTCCTCTCTTTTTCGTCCGATGCAAACTTATCCCATCGCAATGCAGCACGCTGATGATGGCATACCCGGTGGCATACTCATTTTTGAAGGATTTTGCCCTATGGCATTACTTACCGATACCAAAGCTCGCCACATTAAACCCGACGACAAGCCCTTACCTCATGGAGGTATAACTGGATTAACGCTTCATCCATCTACCACGAAAGGCCATGGCAAGTGGGTGCTACGCTATGTCAGTCCTGTTACCCAGAAAAGACGTAACGCCGGACTCGGCACATACCCTGAAATCAGTATTGCCGATGTAGCCCACCTCGCCCAGACCATACGTGAGCAACTAGCAAATGGCATTGATCCATTAGAAGTCAAAAAAGCCGAGTCTGAAAAAGTTGTTGTTCCAACATTTGAAGAGGCTGCTCGAAAGGTACATGCAGAGTTACTACCAGGCTGGAAGAACGAAAAGCATGGTAAGCAATGGATTTCAACTCTAGAACAACATGTTTTCCCCACTCTGGGCTCTTTACGACTTGATGCGATAACTCCTGCTAATATTGCAGATGTCCTGCGCCCTATCTGGCTTACACTCGCAGAGACGGCAAGTCGCGTTAAACAACGTATTCACACTGTTATGGCATGGGGTTGGGCTCACGGTTGTTGCAGCGCAAATCCTGTAGACGTTGTAAACCTTTTGCTACCTCAAGTACGGGTCGAACAGGTAATACAGCAGAACTCACGGAATCAGTCACATGCCCGTCAATATCAGGACAAAGCACTTTCAATGTAACGATGTCAAAATGAGATTGCCCCTGCTTCAGCAAATCGTTGTAATGTTCCGCTCTGGATTCGTTCCAGTACTTTGCTTCCAGAACCGGTCTGTCAGAGAGAACAGTCCAGAACAGAAATACAGCACTCCATAAGAGTGCGGGAATGAGTATTAACTGAAGCCAGAAAACAGATGAATGCAGCGATAAATACTGATGAAAGAACCCCAAAAATACTGCAGCATAAATAATAATCGCGCAGATCCCCCCCAATCCCCAAAACAGAAAAGAAGGTGTTTTTGAAGCATGTTTTTTTTCAGCAGGAATATCCAGTATATTGACGGGCATAAACCCTATTCCTTTATCACACGAGAGCCCGAAGAGATAAGGACCGCGCCACAGGCACAATGGCCGTTTTCCAGCGCAACAGGCAACCCATTATCATCATGATTTTCATCACCTTCGATAATGATATTGTCGCCATGTTCGGGACAGGAAACTTTATCTGATTTACGAGCAACAGCCCGATCGTCGATGAATATCTGAGACGATCCTGTCATTACAACCCCGCCATGAGAGGTTTTATCTCCAACGTAAATTGTTCTGGTCATATAAAGCCCTTAATTCCAGTTAATTACTCACATGAACTTCAGGAAGTCTTTGTAGGATTCGGGGATTGTATCCATCCGGGTCATTGATCATCACAGGCTTGCCATCAACCAGCACAGGTTTGCTATTGTCATCAAGTTCCGGGATCTTAGGGATTGGATTGCCTGTATCTTGGTCAACAATAACAACTTGATCTTTTCCTGTTATTTTAAACGCACCTAGTTCGTAAAAATAATATCCATTTTTAAATCCAAATGCTTCTTTTTGATATTTAAGTGCATTTGGTATGGAGTAATTAAAGGAATCTAAATTCACTAATGTTTTTAATTCTTTATCATACAAAAAAATATAATACACCCCTTCATGAAGACTTGATTTAGCTTGCAATTTGTAATCTGTGCAGCCATAGTAAAAATATGTATATTTGGATGAATTAGATAATACTCGGCCGTTCCAATTTAAACACGATGGTGGGTTTTCATCATCTTCTTCGCGCACCAAAAACTGATAAACATAATCATCCTCTCTAATCCTAATAACTTGCTGAGGGCGACTTAATGTCCTGTTTTCGATACCTTTAAGTTGTATATCTGTAGTGACAGATTTCCCATCAAAAATGCCGATTCTGAAATTACTATTCTTATCGATTAAAGTATATACATTGTGATAAATAAATTTCACCTGTCTTATATCTGAGTTTTTTTTATCTTCAACCTCATCACTATAATTATTTTCTTTCTTTTCAGGCAACCTTTTCAGAATAAAGGATTGAATACTATCATAATCAGACCCAACATCTAAAGGTTTTCCACTATTAGAATCAACATCGATAGCCTTATCCTTACCATCGATTTTAAATGACATACCTGTTTTCTCATAAACGAAAAAAGCATTATTATATTTCAAATAATCACTATATAACTTAGAGTCAATCAATTTTATAGAGTCAAAACTATTAACCGAAACTATGGTATCATATTTTTTACTATAAAGAAGGATGTCATATGAAATTTTTCTACGCCCATTAGCCTCAGGAGTAACATTTACGCACCCTGAGTAAAATAGAATATATTCCGAAGAATTTAATAAAACACCATCTGCTTTGTTATAGCAGTGTAAAGGGTAGTCTGAATCCATTCCAATATAGCTATCTAATAAAAATTGAGATGTTTTACTCCCTTGTTTAATTCTAATAACTTGTTGTGGTAGATATTTATCTCCCTTTATATCAGGGTACGTATTATCAGGGACCATATCCCACTTTCCATCAAAAAAACCCAGCCATAAGTCTTGCTTCTTATCAATAAGCCAGTATTCATTGTATGGTAAAAAATCTTTATCTCTTTGTTCATCAAGAAGTTCATTCTGTTCTTCTTTATATTGTTTATGTTTTTCTCGATTATCTTCATCAATCCACTGTTGCTGCTTTTGTGCCAGCTGTTCTAAATTACTCTTTGAGATTGAAGTATTATTTAATTCACTAGAAGTAGAATCATGACTCCAAGAGTTTCTTGCACCTAGTAATAAAATCACAAGAATAGAATACTTTATAAAAATTTTCATTCTAACCTCTTTATAATGGATAATTAAACCCATCGATTAATGGTACAGGGTCTTGACGATCAACAATACCACGCCCCGGCCTTTCTTTGGTTCTTAATTCAAAATGCAAATGAGACCCTGTTGCTATGTGAGACATCCCTGCCGCATTTCCGGTACAACCTGTTTTACCTAACAGCTCACCACAAATCACACTTTTTCCTTCGACGATACCGGAATGTATTTCAGATAAGTGAGCATAGAAAAAATATGCATACTCACCCGACAATAAAGCGGCCTTTTCAGGGGATAAATCATTTTTATGAACTATTATGCATAACTGGCGACCATAATCTCCACGAGGTGGATCGGTGATAAATGCAATACGTCCATCAGCAACAGAATATATAGTCGTTCCTGGTTCAGCCTCAATATCCAGCCCTTGATGTCGATAGGGCGATCTATGTAAAGGATGTCTCCAGGCGCCAAATGTCGCGCTCGCCGGACTGGCTAACGCTGCCAAAATTATTTTTATTAATCTCTTTTTTGTCACGTTCAGACAGAGGGCGATTTTCTTTTCCGTTACTGAAATCACCCACCGTTAATAATTTCAG
>JAEWEJ010000196.1 GCA_023389455.1 Actinomycetes bacterium
CACGTCGGCGAGGTGCTGCACGCCGCCGCCCGCGACGCGGGCCTCGGTGCCGCCGCGCTGACGGAGTGGCTGCGGGCGCGCATCGACGAGGCCGCCGGCGACTACGCGGAGGAGCGCAGCCGGCGGCTCGAGACCGACGCCGCCGCGGTGCAGGTGGTGACGGTGCACGCCGCGAAGGGCCTGGAGTTCCCGGTCGTCATGGTGCCGTTCGCGTGGGACCGGTTCGTGCCCCGCACGCCGACGGTGCTGCGGTACCACGACGAGGACGGCACGCGACGTCTGCACGTCGGCGGCCCGGGCAGTCCGGGGTACGAGGCCGCGCGCGCCCGGCACCAGGCCGAGGAGGCCGGCGAGGACCTGCGCCTGGCGTACGTCGCCCTCACCCGCGCGAGCAGCCAGGTCGTGCTGTGGTGGGCGCCGAGCACGGTGTCGGCGTCCGGTGCCGTGGGGCGCCTCACGCTCGGGGCCCGGGACGCCGACGGCCTGCCGCCGGACACGGTGCCGGTGCCGCGCGACGACCAGGCCGCGACGGCGTTCGGGGCCCTCGCCGAGAGGTCGGGTGGGACCGTCGTGCACGAGACCGTCGACGAGGCGCCCGCGCCGGTCCGGTGGGCCCCCGAGCGCGGCACGCCGGCCCCGCTGGAGGTCGCGCGCCTGCGCCGCACCGTCGACACGACCTGGCGCCGCACGTCCTACTCGGGGCTGACCGCCGCCGCGCACGACGCCGGCCCGGTGGGCCCCGCGGCCCCGGACGGGCCCGGTGTGGCCGACGAGCCGGAGGACCCCGGGATCCAGGACGAGACGGACGGCCCCGTGCCGGTGCGCCCGCCGCACTCGGGGTACGGCGACGAGCCCGACCCGGAGGTCCTGGCACGCACCACCCCGGACCCCGCGCTCACCGCTGTGCTGCGCGCGGTGCGGTCACCGCTGGCGGACCTGCCCGGCGGGACCGCGTTCGGCACGCTCGTGCACCACGTCCTCGAGCGCGTCGACACCGCGGCGGACGACCTCGCGGCGGAGGTGCGCGCACGCTGCGTCGAGGCCGCGGGGTACGTCGCCGGGCTCGGCATCGACCCGACCGAGCTCGCCGACGCGCTGCTGCCCTCCCTCCACACGCCCGGTGGGCCGCTGCTCGGCGGGCGGACGCTCGCCCAGGTCGCCCCGCGCGACCGGCTCGCCGAGCTCGACCTCGAGCTGCCGCTGGCGGGCGGCGACCTCGACGCGTCGGGCCGCCGCCCGGCGACGCTCGCGGACGTCGCCACGCTGCTGCGCACCCACCTGGACCCCGACGACCCGTTCACGGCCTACGCCGGGTGGCTGCAGGGGCTGCACGACCACGCCGCGACGCGCCCCGGCGCGCTGCGGGGGTACCTCACCGGGAGCATCGACGCCGTCCTGCGGGTCGAGGTGGACGGCGACACCCGGTACGTCGTCGTCGACTACAAGACCAACCGGCTGGGCCCGCCGGACGGGCAGCTCACCGCCTGGCACTACCGCCCCGCCGCGATGCAGCGGGCGATGATGGACGCGCACTACCCGTTGCAGCTGCTCCTCTACGAGGTGGCGCTGCACCGGTTCCTGCGGTGGCGGCTGCCGGGGTACGACCCCGACCGGCACCTCGGCGGCGGTGCGTACCTCTTCGTGCGCGGCATGTGCGGGCCGACCACACCGGTGGTCGACGGCTCGCCGTGCGGCGTCGTGTCGTGGCGTCCGCCGTCGGCGCTGGTCGTGGCGCTGTCCGCGCTGCTCGACGGCACGGGGACGGGACGATGAGCACGGACGTGACCACCGACGTCCGCCAGGGCGCGGACGCCGACCCCGGCGACCCGCGCCGGCCGTGGCGCGCCGGGCCGCTGCTGGGAGCGTTCGCCGCCGCGGGCGTCCTGACGTCGGCCGACGTGCGCGTCGCCGAGCGGCTGGGCGACCTGACGGGCGAGGACGACGAGACCGTGCACCTGGCCGCCGCGCTGGCCGTCCGTGCCGTGCGGTCAGGGTCGGTGTGCGTGGCCCTCGGCGACGCGCCGACGCTCGCCGCCGAGGGCTCCCCCGACGACCCCGATGCACCGGCTCCCGACGTCGCGCTGCCGTGGCCCGACCTCGGGGCGTGGACCGCCACCGTGCGCGCCAGCCGGATGGTCGCGGACGGCGTGGACGGCCCGCCCGACCGCCCCGTGCGCTGGGTGGACGGCCGCGTGTACCTCGACCGCTACTGGCGCGACGAGCAGGTGGTCCGCCGCGACGTCGACGCGCGTCTCGTCGGGCTGCTCGACGTCGACGACACGGCACTGCGCGCGGCCGTGCACGCGCGCTTCGCGCGTCCGCAGGACGGTCGCCAGCGCCTTGCCGCCGCGACCGCTGCGCTCTCCCGGCTCACGGTCCTCACCGGCGGGCCGGGCACGGGCAAGACGACGACGGTCGCGCGGCTCGTCGCCGTCCTGCGCGACGTCGCCGGCCCCGACCTCCGGGTCGCGCTGGCCGCACCGACCGGCAAGGCCGCCTCCCGGCTGCAGGAGGCGGTCAACGCCGAGCTGACGCGGCTCACGGCCGAGGAACCGCCGGCCGCCGTCGACCTGCCCGGTGCGGGTGGCGCCGCGCAGCAGCATGCGGATGGCGCTGCGGGCGCGGGTGCCGGCTCGGGACCGCGGCCACACGTCGGGTCCGCAGGGCCGCTCACCGCGTCGACCATCCACCGCCTGCTCGGGTGGCGCCCGTCGAGCACGCGGTTCGCGCACGACCGGGACCACCGCCTCCCCCACGACGTCGTCGTGCTCGACGAGGCGTCGATGGTGTCGCTGCCGCTGCTCGCCCGCGTCCTCGACGCGCTGCGGCCGGACGCGCGCCTCGTCCTCGTCGGGGATGCCGACCAGCTCGCGTCCGTCGAGGTCGGAGCCGTGCTCGGCGACCTCGTGGCACGTCCGGTGCCCCGGGGGCCATTGCCGATGCGGCTGGCGTCCGTCCTGCCGGACGACGTCCCCGCGGCCACGCAGAGGGTCCCCGCGACGACCGACGCGACGGCGCCCGACCGGACGGCCACGGTGGCGCAGCCGGAGACGGCAGGCACGGCCGTCCCCGCCGTCCCGTCCCCGCCCGGCACCGCAGCCGACGGCGGCACCTCCGTCGCCGGCCGGGGCGTCGTCGGGCCGGACGTCGCCACCCTGGACGATGCTCGGGACGCCGCGGCGCTGCACGGTGGCGTCGTGCGGCTCGTCGTCCCCCACCGCTACGGCCACGACCTGGGGGCGCTGGCGGATGCTGTCCGGCGTGGTGACGCCGACACGGTGCTGGCGCTCCTGCGGAAGGACGGCGCCCCCGCGTCTCTCGTCGAGCCCGTGGGCGAGGTGCCGACGGACGACGAGGTCCCGGCGATCCGCGGGGCGGTCAGTGCGTCGGGTGCTCGCACCACGGCAGCGGCGCGCGCCGGTGACGTCGCCGGTGCGCTCGAGGCCCTGGGCACGCACCGTCTCCTGCTCGCGCACCGCCGCGGGCCGGCAGGCGTCGCCCGGTGGTCCGCGCTGGCGGAGCGGTGGGTCCAGCAGGCGACGCAGGAACAGCAGACGGGACCCTGGCTACCGGGCCGGCCCCTGCTCGTGACCACGAACGACCGCACCACAGGACTGTCGAACGGTGACACGGGCGTCGTCGTCGCCGACGGTGACGGCGCGGTCGTCGCCGCGTTCGGGGACCCGGCGTCGCCGCGCCTCGTCCGCCCGCACCGCCTGCCCGCGGTCGAGACCGTGCACGCGATGACCGTGCACCGCGCTCAGGGCAGCCAGTTCGAGAACGTGACCGTCCTGCTGCCACCCGCCGCGTCCCCGCTGCTCACCCGCGAGCTGGTCTACACCGCGGTCACCCGGGCGCGAGGACACGTCCTGGTCGTCGGCTCGGCCGAGGCCGTGCGGGTGGCCGTCGAACGCCCGGTGCGCCGCGCGAGCGGTCTGCGCCACGCCCGCTGAGGAGCCACCACCCGCCGCGCCGCACTCTGTCCACGCGCTCCAGGGCAGTACACGTCCACGAGACCGCTCACGTCCACGACGGTCGGAGTGACGCGGGCTACGCGGAGGGTTCTCGGACCTCGTGCCGGACCATTGCCGCTTCCGACACGATCGGCCGTGCGCTCCCCGGAGGCGACGCACGTGGGCACCACGAATGGCGCGTGCGCCGGACGGACCCAGAGGCGCGTCTACGCGTACCACGCACGGCGCGTGTGCGGGCACCACGCACGGCGCGTGTGCGGGAACGACGAAAGGCCCACCCCGCGAGGGGTGGGCCTTTCGTTGAATGATTGTCCGGCGGCGTCCTACTCTCCCACACCCTG
>JAEWEJ010000237.1 GCA_023389455.1 Actinomycetes bacterium
GTCCCGGGCCGGGCGTGGTGCCCGGGCCCGGGACGGCGTCGGTGCGGCCCTCGGGGAGGTGCGGTGCTGCGGGGTGGGGCGTCAGGCGCCCGTGATCGAGTCGATGGCCGCCTGGACCTCGGTGCGCAGGGCGTCCGAGATCGGCGCGGACCCGGCGACGGTCGGGTCCGCCGCGCGGTCCTGACCCTCGGCGCTCGCCACGTAGGACAGGTACGCCTTGACCTTCGCGGCGTCGGCCGCGTCGGAGTACGTGGAGCAGGCGATGGAGTACGACACCAGGACCAGCGGGTAGGCGCCGGCCTCGGTCGTGGTGCGGTCGAGCTCGACGACCAGGCGCTTGTCGGTCGCGCCCTCGGCCCGCGGCGAGGCGTCGACGACCTTGGCCGCGGCCTCGGCCGAGAACGGCACGTACTCGTCCCCGACCTTCAGCGCGACCGTGCCCAGGTCACCGGCGCGCGACGCGTCGGCGTAGCCGATCGCGCCCACGGCGCCCGAGACCGTGTCGATGACGCCCTGCGTGCCCTGGCCGGACTGCCCGCCGGACAGCGGCCAGTCGCCCGAGGCCTCGTGGGGCCAGGCGCCGTCGGACGCCGCCTCGAGGTACTCGGTGAAGTTCTCCGTGGTGCCGGACTCGTCCGAGCGGTTGACCGGGATGATCGCGGTCGACGGGAGCGTGACGCCGGGGTTCTCGGCGGCGATCGCCGGGTCGTCCCACGTCGTGACCTCGCGGTTGAAGATCTTCGCGAGCGTCGCCGCCGAGAGCTGCAGGTGCTCGGCGCCCAGGTCGGGCAGGTTGTAGACGACGGCGATGGGGCTGATGTAGAGCGGCAGCTCGACGGCCTCGCCGCCCTCGCAGCGCTCGGCCGCGGCCGCGAGCTCGTCGTCCTTCAGCGCGGCGTCGGAACCCGCGAGCTGGACGGCCCCGGCGAGGAACTGCTCGCGCCCGCCGCCGGACCCGACGGCGTCGTAGCTGACCGCCACGTCCGGGTAGGTGTCGTTGAACCCGGCGATCCAGCCGGCGACGGCCTTCTCCTGGGAGGACGCGCCCGCCGCGGCGAGCGAGCCGCTCAGGTCGCCGCCCGCGGCGTCGCCCGCGGCGGCGGAGGAGGTCGAGCTGCACGCGGAGAGCGTCAGCGCGAGCGCGGCCCCCGTGAGAACCAACGCACCGCTACGGCTGTGGGGAGTGAGCTTCACTGTGTCCCGTCCTGTCGGTCCGCGCGCACCGGTCGGTGCGCGGCCGACGCCGACGGTAGGGACCGTAGGTGACCGCACCGGCTGCCCCGGGTGAACCCCGGGTGAACGCTGGTCGACCAGACGCGACGCCGGGCGGCACCGTGGCAGCACCGGGCCCCGCCGGTGCGGCGTGCGTCACTCCGCGGTGCCGTCCGACAGCTTGTAGCCCAGCCCGCGCACGGTCGTCAGGAGCACGGGGTTGGACGGGTCGGCCTCGATCTTCGCGCGGATGCGCTTGACGTGGACGTCGAGCGTCTTGGTGTCACCGACGTAGTCCGAGCCCCAGACCCGGTCGATGAGCTGGCCGCGCGTGAGCACGCGCCCCGCGTTGCGCAGCAGCATCTCCAGCAGCTCGAACTCCTTGAGCGGGAACGCGACGAGCTCGCCGTCGACGTGCACGGTGTGCCGGTCGACGTCCATGCGGACCGTGCCGAGCTCCAGCACCTCGTCGCCCACGGCGGCGTCGTCGGCCGTGCGCGCAGCAGGCTCGCGCCGGCGCAGGACGGCGCGGATGCGCGCCAGCAGCTCACGCGACGAGTACGGCTTGGTCACGTAGTCGTCGGCGCCGAGCTCCAGGCCGACGACCTTGTCGATCTCGTCGTCCTTGGCGGTGAGCATGATGACGGGGACGTCGGACTCCAGGCGCAGCCGGCGGCAGACCTCCGTGCCGGGCAGGCCGGGGAGCATGAGGTCGAGCAGGACGAGGTCCGCGCCGTGCTCCGCGAACTGCTCGAGCGCCTCGGGACCCGTCGCGGCGGTGACGACGTCGTAGCCCTCGCGGCCCAGCTGGTAGGACAGCGGGTCACGGTAGGACTCCTCGTCCTCGACGAGCAGGATGCGGGTCACGGAGCACTCCTCGGGGGGTCGGGGGCGGTGGGGGGCACGGCAGGCGGCTGGGCGGGGGGTGCGGCGGGACCGTCGGTACCCGCGGGTGCGCCGGCGTCGTCGGTGCCGCCACGGGTCGGTCCGCGGCCCTCGGCGACGGGCAGGCGCAGGGTGAACGTGGAGCCGCGGCCCGGCTGCGACCAGACCGTCACCTCGCCGCCGTGGTCCGCCGCCACGTGCTTGACGATCGACAGGCCCAGGCCGGTACCGCCGGTGTCCCGCGATCGCGCGGGGTCGACCCGGTAGAACCGCTCGAACACGCGCTCCTGGTCGTCGGCCGCGATGCCGACGCCCTCGTCGACCACGGCGATCTCGACCAGGTCGCCGTCGCGCCGGACGCCGACGCTCACCCGGGCGCCCGCCGGGGAGTAGGTCACCGCGTTGTCCAGCAGGTTGCGCACGGCCGTGACCAGCAGGTTCCGGTCCCCGTAGACCGTCAGGTCCTGGTCGCCGCCGGCCACGATGCGCACCTGCTTGGCGTCCGCGACGGTGCGCGTGCGGTCGACGGCCTCGGCGACGACGTCGTCGACCCGGACCGTGGCGACGTCCTCCAGGGCGCCGGCCACCTGCAGCCGCGACAGCTCGAGGATCTCGTGGACCAGCGCCGACAGCCGCGCGGCCTCGGCCTGCATCCGGCCGCTGAACCGCCGGACCGCCTCGGGGTCGTCCGCCGCGTCCTGCACGGTCTCCGCCAGCAGCGAGAGCGCCCCGACGGGCGTCTTGAGCTCGTGCGAGACGTTGACGACGAAGTCCCGGCGGATCGCCTCCAGCCGCCGCGCCTGCGTGAGGTCCTCGGCGAGCAGCAGGACGTGCTCGGGCGTCACCTGCGCGACACGCACCTGCAGGAGCAGGCGCGACGGGCCGACCGGCCCGCGGGGCACCTCGAGCTCCTCGTCCCGGATGACGCCGTCGCGGCGCACCGCGCCGACCAGGTCCCGCATCGCGGCGTGGACCAGGCGCCCGTCGCGCACCAGGCCGAGGGCGTGCGCCGGCGGGCTGGCACGCACCACGTGGTCCTCGGCGTCCAGGACGACGGCGGCCGAGCGCAGCACGGCAAGCGTCCGGACGAGTCCGTCCTCGAGCTCGGGCTCGGGCTGCGGCGGCACCGTGCGCTGCTCACGCTCGCTCCACCGGAAGGCGGCGACGGCCACGGCGCCCACGAGCACGCCGACCACGACGGCCACGAGGGGCCCACCCTCCACGATCCAGTCCACGACGGCCACACTAGGCGGGGTCAGGAGGGACGCACGCACGCGTCGCCCCCCGACGCCGAACCGCCGCCGGGCGTTCACCTGGCGGGGGCCGGTCGTTCACCGGCGCGTGCCAGCGTGTGGGCCGCCACCGCCCGAGAAGAGGGAGCACATGCGGGACATCTTCGAGGCCGAGCTCACCCAGCTCGGTCAGGACCTCGTCGCCATGAGCGGCCGGGTCGAGCAGGCCATCAGCAACGCGGGGATCGCCCTGCTCACGGCGGACCTCCGCCTGGCGGAGTCGGTGATCGCCGACGACCTGGCCATCGACGCCCTCGAGCGGGACCTCGACGAGCGCTGCGTGCGGCTGCTCGCACAGCAGCAGCCCGTGGCCACCGACCTGCGCGTGGTCGTCTCCGCGCTGCGCATGAGCGCGTCGCTCGAGCGCATGGGCGACCTCGCGCGGCACGTCGCGCAGGTCGCGCGCGCCCGGTACCCGGTCGTCGCCGTGCCGTCGGACCTGGCGGAGACGTTCACGCAGATGCAGGACGCCGCCGTGCGCGTCGCGCGGCGCGTGACGACGCTGCTCGGCACCCGGGACATGGCCCTGGCCGAGTCGATCCAGCAGGACGACGACCTGCTCGACGAGCTGCACGCCGGGACGTTCACCGCGATGCTGTCCGGCCCGTGGGGCCGCTCGGCGCAGGAGACGGTCGACGTGACGCTCCTCGGGCGGTACTACGAGCGGTTCGGGGACCACGGCGTGTCCGTGGCGCGGCGCATGGTCTACCTCGTCACCGGTGACGTGGCCGACGCGCTGGACCCGGCCGCGGTGCGCGGCACCTGACCGCACCCCTGAGCGCGGGACCCGTGCCCGCACGCACGAGAGGCGCCCGTCCCGGGGAGGGGGCGGGCGCCTCTCTTCGTGCCGGTGGGCCGGTCAGCGACCCTGGTTGGCGACCGCCGCGATGGCGGCCTTGGCGGCCTCGGGGTCGAGGTACGTGCCGCCCTTCGTGACGGGCTTCAGCGTCTCCTCGTCCAGCTCGTAGAGCAGCGGGATGCCCGTGGGGATGTTGATGCCGGCGATGGTCTGCTCGTCGACGTCGTCGAGGTACTTGACGATCGAGCGGATCGAGTTGCCGTGCGCGGCGACGAGGACGGTCTTGCCGGCCTTGAGGTCGGGCACGATCTCGGCGTCCCAGTACGGCAGCGCGCGCTCGAGGACCTGCGCGAGCGCCTCGGTCCGCGGGATCGGCTCGCCCGCGTAGCGCGGGTCCGCGTCCTGCGAGTACTCGGAGCCCAGCTCGATCTCGGGCGGCGGGACGTCGTACGAGCGGCGCCAGAGCATGAACTGCTCCTCGCCGTACTGCTCGAGCGTCTCCTTCTTGTTCTTGCCCTGCAGCGCGCCGTAGTGGCGCTCGTTGAGGCGCCACGACCGCTTCACGGGGATCCAGTGGCGGTCCGCGGCGTCGAGCGCGAGGTTCGCGGTCGTGATCGCGCGACGCAGCAGCGACGTGTGCACGACGTCGGGGAGCACGCCGGCGTCGGTCAGCAGGCGGCCGCCGCGCTTCGCCTCCTCGATCCCCTTCTCGGACAGCGGGACGTCCACCCAGCCGGTGAACAGGTTCTTCGCGTTCCACTCGCTCTCGCCGTGGCGGAGCAGCACGAGGGTGTAGGTCATGGTTCCCATCCTGCCGCAGCCCACCGGGACCCGCAGGGACGTCCGTCCCCCGGTCCCTCGGCGCCGCCCCTTGCGGCGCCGGCCGTACGGGGCACGACGTGGGCGAGGTCAGCCCCTGGGCTCGGCGGCGACCGCGTAGACCTTGAGCACCTGGTCGGCAGCCGTGGACCACGCGTACCGCTCGGCCACCTGACGCGCGCCGACGGCCCAGCGGGCGCGCCGGGCGTCGTCCGCGAGCGCGGCGGCGATCACGTCCGCCCAGACCAGCGGGTCGTGGCCGGGCACGAGGCGCCCGGACACGTCGTCGTCGACGACCGTGCGCAGCCCACCGACGTCCGCGGCGAGCACCGGCGTCCCGCAGGCCTGCGCCTCGACGGCCACCAGGCCGAAGGACTCGGACCGCGACGGCATCGCCACGAGGTCGGCCGCGTGGTACCACGCGGCGAGCTCGTCGCGCGGCGCGGGCGGGCGGACCACCACGTCGTCGTCGACGCCCAGCGTGACGGCCAGCGCGCGCAGCTCGCGCACCGCGGTGGGCCGCCCCGACGGACCACCGAGCACCACGAGCAGCGGCACCGGACGCCCGCTCGCACGCAGCTCGCCCACGGCCCGCACCAGCACGTCGGGGGCCTTGAGCGGCTGCACCCGTCCGGCGAAGAGCACGACCTGGCGGTCGGTCGGCAGGCCCAGGCGGCGCCGGGCCTCGTCCCGCTCACCCGGCGCGCCGGGCCGGAACCGGTCGAGGTCGACACCGGGCTCGACGACGTGCACGCGCGCGGGGTCCGCGTCGTACAGCTCGACGAGCTCGCGCGCCTCCACGGGCGTGGACGCGATGAGCGCGTCGGCGTCGGCGACGACCTGCTCCTCACCGACCACGCGGACGCTCGGCTCGGGGACGTCGCCGGGGCCCAGGCTGAGGTTCTTCACCTTGGCGAGCGTGTGCGCGGTGTGCACCAGCGGCACCTCCCACCGCTGCGCCGCGATCGCGCCCACCTGGCCGGACAGCCAGTAGTGCGAGTGGACCACGTCGTACCAGCCGGGCCGTCGCGCGGCCTCGGAGCGCAGCACGCCGGCGGCCATGCCGCACAGCACGCCGGGCAGGTCGTTCTTGTCGAGGGCCTCGAACGGGCCGGCGGGCACGTGGTGCACCAGCACGGGCGGGGTCACACCGGGCGGCACCCTGTCGGCGAGCAGGAGGTCGCGGGAGGCGTCCGGGGACAGCGGGCGGCCGTCGGCGTCGACCCCGTCGAGCACGACGGTCTCGGGCACGTCGGAGCGGGTGGCCCGTGTGAAGACCTCGACGCGGGCACCGCGGGCCGCGAGCGCGTGCGCGAGCTCCAGGACGTACACGTTCATGCCCCCGGCGTCGCCCGTGCCGGGCTGGTCGAGCGGCGACGTGTGCACCGAGAGCATGGCGACACGGGGCGCTCTCTCGGGGGTCACGGCCCCATTGTCACCCGCCGGTCGTCGCTCCGTCGTGCGGGCTCGCGGGCCGCCCGCGGCGGACGACGGCCGGCGCGGGGGCTCACCCGTCCGGCCGACGCGCGCCGTCACCCCCGCGCGACCGGTACCCGCCCGCGAGCGCGCTCGGTGTCGGCCATGACCCGCAGCGGCACGCCGACGCCGTACGTGAGGAACTCGCCGTGGGGCGTCAGCCGCACCATGACGGTGCCGCCCCGCGCGGCGTCCGGCTCCGACAGCCCGCGCAGCAGCCTCCTGCGCACCGCGTCGGGCGCCTCGTCGACGGGCACCACCTGCGCCGTCGCCCGGAACGTGATCGTGGCCGGCGGGATGGGCGCGACGAGCGCGAGGAGCCCGCCGCGGCGCACGGGGACGGTCGCGGAGACCTCCGGCTGGTGACGCAGGTGCGCGACCTTCCAGTCCGTCTCGGCTGCGGCGAACCACACGTCGTCGCCGTCGACGGCCGGGCTGACGCCCACGCTGCGGCCCTCGCCGCGGGCGGTCACCATCGCCACCACGACGAACGGCTGACGCGCCATCGTCGCCCACACCTGCTCCGACGTCAGCGCCGGACCACCCGGCGCGCTCACGCGGCCGGACCCGTCGGGGCGGGTGCGGCGGCAGGGTGCGGGTGGGGCACGCGGACTCCTCGGGAGGTGCTGGGGCGGGGAGCCCGACGCTACCGCGCGGCCGGCGGGCCCCCGGACCGTCGCGCGGACGGGGACGTCAGGCCGGGACGACGGGCACCACGCACGCGGGCGACGGCAGGCCGACCCGCGCCACCTGCGCACCGCGGGCGTCGTGCACGACGAGCGCGTGCGCGTCCTGCAGCGCCACGACCGTCCAGCCGTGCACCACGGCGAGGTGACGCGGGGTGGGGCCGCCCAGCGGGTACGTCACGGGGGCGCCGAGGGCACCACCCGCGAGCACGTCGAACACGCTCACCGCGTCCGGGCCCCGCAGGCCGAGGGCGCGCACGCCGAGCAGCAACCGGTCGCCGTCGAGCAGCAGGTGGGACGGGGAGCGGCGCACGCCGTCGGCGGCCTCCGCCTCCGGTACCGCCGGCACGCGCTGCAGCGCGGTCGCGGTCGCCGACCCCGCGTGCCAGTCCAGCACGTGCACCGCGGCGTCGAGCTCGCCCGCGACGTA
>JAEWEJ010000286.1 GCA_023389455.1 Actinomycetes bacterium
CCCGAGGACGGGTCCGCTGGCGGACACGGGCACGACGGCGCTGCCGGCGCTGCTCGCCGGGCTCCTGCTGCTCGTCGCGGGCGCCGCGGCGGTCACCTGGGCCCGCCGGGCACGGCCCGTCGACTGACGGGTCCGCGGTCCACGCCGCACGCCGCTCCGGCGACCACCCCTCCCGGTCACCGGAGCGACGTGCGGCGTACCCGTTCCCGGGCGCGCGGGCACGGCCCGGCGCCGGCCCGTCGCGGCCCCGCGCCGGCGTCAGGCCAGGGTGCCCGGCCGGCGGTAGGCGAACTCCCGGTCCGCGTCGGTGATGGGGCGCAGCACCCGGGCCGGGACACCACCCACGACGACCCCCGGCGGCACGTCCTTCGTCACGACGCTGCCCGCGCCGACGATCGAGCCCGCACCGATCGTCACGCCCGGCAGGACGACGACGTGCGCACCCAGCCAGACGTCGTCCTCGATCGTCACCGGCGCGGAGAACTGCGACATGCCGGAGCGCAGCTCCGGGTGCACGGGGTGGCCGGTCACCGTGATGGTGACGTTCGGGGCGATCATGACGCGCGAGCCGATCCGCACCTCGATGTCGTCGACGAGCGTGAAGCCGACGTTGACGAACACGTCGTCGCCGAAGGACACGTTGTAGCCGTACGACACCTGCAGCGGCGCCTCGATCCACACGCGCTCGCCCATCGGCCCGAACAGCTCGCGCAGGATCGCCTGACGGCCCTCGACGTCCATCGGGTTGGCCATGTTGAAGCGCCAGGTCAGCTCCTTGGCGCGCTGCCGCTCCGCGACCAGCGCCTCCAGGCCGGGACCCTCGTCGTCGTACAGCTCCTGCGCCCGCATCCTGCGGCGGACCTCACGCTCGTCCATGCCTGCCTCTCACGTCACCGGCCCCGCCCCGACGGCACGGCCCACGTCACCCTACGGGCGGGCGTGACCGCTCCTCGGGGACAGGCGTCCCGACCGCGCCCTAGGGTGTGCGCGTGAGCAGCAGCGGCACCCTCCGGCCCGACGTCCCGCCGGGCGCGGTCCCGCCCGGCTGGGTGCCCGCACGCCGCACCACGACCGTGCGCGACGTGCTCACGGTGCTCGGCGTCGTGCTCATCGCGTTGGCCGCGGTCGGCGCGGTCGCCGTCGTGCTCGTGCAGGTCGGCGTCGCCGCGGGCGCCGTGGGGGTCGCGCTGGCGGTCGTCCCGCTCACCGTGGTGCTGCTGGGGCTGCGGTGGCTCGACCGCTGGGAGCCCGAGCCGCGCGGTGCGCTGCTCTTCGCGCTGCTGTGGGGCGCGGGTGTCGCGGTGCTCGTGTCGCTCGTCGTCAACGACCTCACGCTGTACGTCGTGGCGGAGTCGACCGGGAGCCTCGAGACCGGGGTCGCGGCCGCGACCGTGCTCTCGGCGCCGGCGATCGAGGAGGTCGCCAAGGGTGCCGGCGTCCTCGTGCTGTTCCTCGCCCGGCGCCGGTACTTCGACGGCGTGGTCGACGGGATCGTCTACGCCGGTGCCGTCGCCGCGGGGTTCGCGTTCACGGAGAACGTCCTGTACTTCGGCCAGGCCGGGGAGCAGCTGGCCGAGACCTTCGTGCTGCGCGGCCTCGCGACGCCGTTCGCCCACCTGCTGTTCACGGCGTGCACGGGCGCCGCGCTCGGCCTGGCGGCGCGCTCGCCGCGGCGCTCGGCCGCGTGGGGCTGGTTCCCGCTGGGGCTGCTGGGCGCCATGGCCGGGCACGCCCTGTGGAACGTCACGAGCCTGGTGAGCGGTGAGTGGTTCCTCGCGGTCTACGTCCTGTTGCAGGTGCCGGTGTTCGCCGCCCTGGTCGGCCTCGCCGTCTGGCTGCGCCGTCAGGAGTCCGCCGTGGTGCGGCACCGGCTGGGCGAGTACGCGGCGGCCGGCTGGTTCGCGCCGCACGAGGTCGACATGCTGGCGTCCCTGGCGCGCCGCACGACCGCGGTCCGCTGGGCGACGCAGGCGGGCGGGCGCGCGGCGGGCGAGGCGATGCGCCGGTTCCAGCGCGACGCCACGACGCTCGCGTTCCTGCGGCAGCAGGCCGCCACCGGCCGCGCCGACCTGCGCCACCACGCGCACACCGAGCGCGACCTGCTGGCGGCGGTGACGGCGGACCGGCACCAGGTGCTCGCCGCCGCGCGCTGACGGCGCGTCTCAGCCGCGCGCGCCCGGCGCGACGTCGTCGACGGGCACGTCGTCGTACGCGATCTCCTCCCCCAGCCCCAGGTCGGCGACCCGCACGGGCAGGCCGGTCCTCAGGGACCGGTTCGCGGCGATCCCGACGGCCACGGCCCGCAGCCCGTCGCGGTAGCCCGCCGCCCGGCCCAGCGGGTCGGGCCCCTCGCGCAGGTCACGACGGAAGACGTCCATGAGCAGGATCGCGTCGCCGCCGCCGTGCCCGCCGATGCCGGCGGGGATCGGCCACTCGCGCGCCGGGCCCCAGTGCCGCTGCACCAGCAGGCGCTCGCCGGAGGGTCGTGTCGTGGCCGCACGGACACCCTCGGGCGTCGCCGAGGGGTCGAGCACCGCGTGGCCGTCGTCGTCGAGCACGACCGCGCCACGCTCCACGACCTCGAGCTCGGCGCGACCCTCGATGCCGTTGACCGACACCCGGTACCCCTCCCACGGGCTGTGCGCGTTGAGGGAGTACGTCAGCGTGGCGCCGCCGGCGTAGTCGACGAGGACGGCCATGTTGTCCTCGATGGTGATGCCGGGGGTGAACACGTCCTGGTCGCGCCGGTAGCCGTCGTGCTCCTCGGCGTCGAGGTAGAGGGACCGCAGCCGCGGGTCGCGCGTGAGGTCCAGGGCCCACGGGTCGCCCTGCGTGCCGGTGCCGCGCTCGGGACGCGGGCCCATCCCGCGGGCGGCCGCGTTCGCGTCACCGTAGAACCGCAGGCCGGCGGACGCGTAGACACGCACGGGCACGTCGTGCAGCCACCAGCTCACGAGGTCGAAGTGGTGGCTCGACTTGTGCACGAGCAGCCCGCCGGACATCCGCTTGTCGCGGTGCCAGCGGCGGAAGTAGTCGGCGCCGTGCACGGTGTCGAGGACCCACTCGAAGTGCACGGACGTCACGCGGCCGATCTGCCCGGACGCGACGACCTCGCGCAGCGTCGAGTTCCGCGGCGCGTAGCGGTAGTTGAACGTCATGACGACGTCGCGGCCGGTCCGGGCCACCGCGCGCGTGATCGCGTGGCACCCCTCCACGGTGGTCGTCAGCGGCTTCTCGACGACGACGTCGGCGCCCGCGTCCAGGACGCGGGCGACCAGGTCCGCGTGGGTCGCGTCGGGCGTGGTGACGACGACGGCGTCGACGCGCTCCTCGACGACCATCCGCTCGAGGTCCTGCGGCCCGTACCGCGGCAGGTCCGCCGGGCCGTCGAGGCCGAGGGCGGACCCGACCTCGGCGTCGTAATGGGCCATCCGCGCGGGGTTGGTGTCGCACCACGCCACGAGCTCGGCGACGTCGGCGTGCGCGCCCGTCACCGCGCCGACGTACATCCCCGCGCGGTGGCCGGTGCCCACCACCGCGTAGCGGCGACGCCGCCGGCCGGGCGGCGGCGGGGCGAACGCCGGCACCACCGCCGGGTCGCCCTGCGTGCCGC
>JAEWEJ010000312.1 GCA_023389455.1 Actinomycetes bacterium
GCGCACCACCGCCGGGCGTTCGGCCAGCAGGCGACCGGCCAGCCGGGTGCGCACGGACAGCACGCCGACCGCCACGGGGTCGAGCGCCCACGGCACACCGGCCCCCGCCGCCGCGGCCACGGTCGGCGCCACGCAGGCACGGAGGTCGGGGCCGGGCGTGCCGAGGTTGACGAGCACGGCCCCGGCTGCGCCGGCGAGCTCCTCGGCCTCACCCGGCACGCTCGCCATCGCGGGGGACGCACCGATCGCGAGCAGCGCGTTGGCGACGAGGTTGGTCGTCACCTCGTTGGTGAGGCACTGCACGAGCGGGGTGCGCGCCCGCAGGTCGTCGAGGGCCGCGCCGCACGCGGCGGCGAGGTCGTCCGGGTGCGGCCCGGGCGTGGGGTCGGGCAGGGGGACGGCAGACGTCACGGTGGACATCCCTTCGCTCGTACGAACGAGATCAGGTTCGACGGGTGTGATCTCAGCCCTGCGCGGTCGCAGGGCACCCCGTGTCTCGGTACCGACCCTAGACGCTCCGGCGACGGGCGCCGAGGCCCGGTCTCGACCACCGGACGCGGCGGGACGCGCGTGCCGCACGACGTGTCCTGCGTCACGCCGCGCGCCGCTACGCTCACGGGGCGGGTCGCCGACGGCGGGGGCAGCGCGGTGGTCCGCACCGATCCCACGCGCCTGCGCGCCCGACCCTCCGAGGCGACATGACCACCTCTCCCGACACCGCCCGCCCCGCGCCGCTCACGGACCCCGTGGGCACCGTCGTCCCGTCGGCCGTGCCGACGCACTGGTACAACCTCGCGGCGGACCTGCCGGAGCCGTGCCCGCCGGCGCTGCACCCGGGCACGCGCGAGCCGCTGACACCGGACGACCTGGCGCCGCTGTTCCCGATGGCGCTCATCGCGCAGGAGGTCTCGACCGAGCGCTGGGTCGAGATCCCGCAGACGGTGCGGGAGATCTACGCGCTGTGGCGGCCGTCGCCCCTGGTGCGGGCGCTGCGGCTGGAGCGGGCGCTGGGGACCCCGGCGAAGATCTTCTACAAGTACGAGGGCGGCTCCCCCGCCGGCTCCCACAAGCCCAACACGGCGGTCGCGCAGGCGTACTACAACGCGATCGAGGGCATCACCCGACTGACGACGGAGACGGGCGCCGGGCAGTGGGGCGCGTCGTTGTCGATGGCGTGCTCCCTCCTGGGCCTCGACCTGGAGGTCTGGCAGGTGCGGGCCTCCTACGACGCCAAGCCCTACCGGCGCATGCAGATGGAGACGTACGGCGCGACGTGCCACCCGTCGCCGTCCGACCTGACCGAGGCCGGGCGGGCGATGCTCGCGGCCGACCCGACGACGACGGGGTCGCTCGGCATGGCGATCAGCGAGGCGGTCGAGGTCGCCGCGCAGGACCCCCGCGCGCACTACGCGCTGGGCTCGGTGCTCAACCACGTGCTGCTGCACCAGAGCGTCATCGGCCAGGAGGCGCTCGCGCAGCTCGACGAGATCGGCGAGAGCGCGGACGTCGTGTTCGGGTGCGCGGGCGGCGGGTCCAACCTGGGTGGGCTGAGCTTCCCGTTCCTGGGCCGCAACCTGCGCGAGGGGACGACGACGCGGGTCGTCGCGTGCGAGCCGGCCGCCTGCCCGTCGATGACGCAGGGCGAGTACCGCTACGACTTCGGCGACGTGGCGGGCCTGACGCCCCTGCTGAAGATGCACACGCTCGGCAAGGACTTCGTGCCCCCGTCGATCCACGCCGGCGGCCTGCGGTACCACGGCATGGCGCCGATGGTGTCCCACGCGTACGCGCTGGGCCTCATGGACGCGATCGCCGTGGACCAGGACGCCGCGTTCGCGGCGGGCATCGAGTTCGCGCGTGCCGAGGGCATCATCCCCGCGCCGGAGTCGACGCACGCCGTGGCCGGCGCGATCGCGCACGCCCGGGCGGCGACGACCGACGAGACGATCGTCATCGGCCTGTCCGGCAACGGCGTGCTGGACCTGCCCGCGTACCACGACTTCGTCTGACCGGACGTCGCAACCGTCGCACGACGCACGAGGACGACGAGGGCCCGGTCGGACGACGCCGACCGGGCCCTCGTGCTCGTCCGTCAGCCGCGGACCGTGACCGTACGGCTCGTGCTGCCCGCCACGTTCGCGGCGTCGTCCGGCACGAACACCGCGGTCAGGCGGTGCGACCCGTTGCCGATGCCGCGCGGGACGGTCCCGATCGCCAGACCGAGCACGACGTCCGCCCGCGCCACGACGCGGTCGCCCTCGCGCAGCTCGACCCGGCCCTGCGGGAGGCGCCCCGTGTCGAGGCCGACGGTCGCCACCCAGACCGACGGGATCAGCCGCGGGAGCGGCGACTGGACCACGTCCAGCGACGTGCGGCTCGTGGCCCGGGCGACCGTGACGGTCACGGGCTCGGACTGCGAGCCGGCCACGACGTCCGTCCCCGCGTACCGGGCGACGACCTCGTAGGTGCCCACCGGCGTGTCCGCCGGCAGCGTGAGGACCGCCTGCCCCCCGCGCAGCGTCGACGTGCCGAGCACGTCGTCCCCGGCGACGAGCTGGACGGACCCGGTGACCGGGCCCGCCGACGTGACGACCGCCGTGAGCCGGACGCGGGTACCGCGCGTGCCGAACACCTGCGTGTCCGGCGACGCCGTGAGCGTCGTGGTCGACACCGTCGTGGCGTCGTCGACCGTGAACGGCACCGTCGCGGTGGTGCCGCTCGGCGACGCGACGACCGTGAGCGTGTGCTCACCGGCCGCGAGGTCCGCGGGGACCGTGACGGTCACCTGCGCCGACGCGTCCGGGCCGTCGCCCCGCACGAGGGGGAACGTGCCGAGCGAGTCCTCGCCGAGCAGCACCTCCACCTCGGTGTTCTCCGGCGCCCCGAGGCTGGTGAGGTTGATCCCGCCGACGGTGAACGTCAGCTCGCTGCCCGCCGCCACCGGCTCCGTGAGCGCGGGCACCTCGACCGCGCGCTCGGCGAAGTCGGGCGCGGTCCCCGGGTGCGCCTGCAGGTAGGCGATCCAGGCGTCCCGGTCGATGAGGCCGGAGTCGGCCGTGCGGGCCCCCTGCGCGAGGACCCGGAAGTTGTCACCGCCCTGGGCGAGGAACGAGAACGTCCCGATGCGGTACTCGGCCTCCGGGTCGATCGGCTCGCCGTCGACCGTGACGGACGTGATCCGGTCACCCAGCTCGCGCGCCGCGTCGTACGTGTAGGTGACGTTGTCGGACAGCCCCAGCTGCAGGTACGGGCGGCTCGGGATCGAGCCGTCGGCGTTGGTCTGCCACTGCTGCTCCAGCATCGTCACGACCTGGGCCCCCGTGAGCGTGGTGGTCCAGAGGTTGTTGACGAACGGGAGCACCGCGTTGGCCTCGGCGTACGTCACCGAGCCGTCGGGGGCGTACAGCAGCTCGGCACGCAGGCCGCCCGGGTTGACGACGCCGATCTGCGCGCCGCCCCGCTCGGGCGAGGCCAGCGTGTCCAGCAGGGCGTCCGCGACCAGCGAGCCGAGGGCCGACTCGCGGCTGCGGTCGTCCCGGCCCGTCGTGGTGCCCGGGGCCGAGCCGACGTACACGCCGTCGACGTACTGCCCGCCGGTGAACGCCGTCGTGACGTCCGCCGTGACCGACCCGACGGGCTGCGACCCGACCTCGGTGGCGTACGCGAGAGCCGCGGCGACGATCTGCGCCACCTCCGCGACCCGCGGGTACGCGGCCACGAGCTCGGCGTCCGGGGTGGTGGTGCGGGCAACGTTCTCGGCCGCGGCGGCCGTGACCTGGTCCGTCGCGGGGTCGTACGTCAGCACGACCTTGCCGAGGTGCTCGCCGTAGGAACCGGTCTGCACGACCGGCCGGGTCGCGTCGCCGTCGCCCACGGGACCGAACCACGCGTACTGCTTGTGCGTGTGACCGGTGAAGATCGCGTCCACCGCCGGGTCGGTGCCCGTCACGATGGCGGCGAACGCACCCCCGGCCGCGAGCTCCTCCTCGAGGGTGGCACCGTCGGGCGTGCCCGCGCCGGCCCCCTCGTGGTACTGCGCGACGATCACGTCCGCCTCGCCGTTCACCTCGTCGCCGTCGGTGAGCGCCGCGGCCACGCGGTTCACGGCCTCGACCGGGTCGCCGAAGTCGAGCGCGGCGATCCCGCCGGGCGTCACCAGCGTGGGGGTCTCCTCGGTCACCACGCCGATGACGCCGACGGTCACGCCACCCATGTCGAGCAGCGCGTACTCGTCGAGCGCGGGCGTCGTGGTGCCCTCCCGGTAGACGTTGGCACCGAGGTACGGGAACCGCGCGTTCTCCCCGCCCGCGATCACGCGGTCGACCAGGTCGTCGTACCCCTTGTCGAGCTCGTGGTTGCCGATCGCCGACGCCCCCAGGTCGAGCGCGTTGAGCACGTCGATCGTCGGCTGGTCGTCCTGCACCGCCGACGCGAACAGCGACGCGCCGATGTTGTCGCCCGCCGAGAGGAACGCGACCGGGCCGTCAGCCGCCGCGCGCTGCTGCTCGACCGTGCCTGCGAACTTCACGGTGTTGGCGTCGATGCGCCCGTGGAAGTCGTTGATGTTGAGGAACGTCAGGTCGACCGGACCCTCGTTCGCGTCACCGGCCGTCAGGCCCACGACCACCGGGTCGTGGTCGGACGAGCGGTACGCGTCCGGAGCGAAGAACGTCGTGCCGTGGTACCCGTACCGGCTGTACTCCAGCGCGATCGACTCGGGCGCGTTGATCTCCCAGACGTCGGCGCCGGTGGCCCGCGCGACGGCCGCCTCGTTGAGCAGCACGTGGTCGAGCGACCCCGACAGCCCCTGGAACGAGTACGAGTACTGGCCGGGCGCGAGCAGCGCGACGGCGTCGACGTAGCCCGCGTCGCCCAGCACCTGCAGCGGGTCCTCCCGCGTGTACGCGTTGAAGTCACCCACCAGCGCGACCGCCTCGGCGTCGCCCTGGACGGTCGGGACCCAGTCGCGCAGCGCGGTCGCCTGGCGCACGCGCGACTCGTTCGACGCGCCCTGCCCGTCACCCGCGTCGGCGTCGCCGGGCCACGGACCCGCCGAGCCCTTGGACTTGAAGTGGTTGACGACGACGAGGAACGGCTCTCCCCCGCCGGTCGGCGTGAAGACCTGCCCGATCGGCTCGCGCGCGTTGCCGAACGCCTGGTCGTCACCGGACTGGTCCCCCAGCGCGCGCGAGGCGCCCGTCGGGGTCACTGCCGTCGGCCGGTAGATGATCGCGTTGGTGATGACGTCCTGCTCGGCCGCCGGCGGCAGCTCGTCGGACGAGGGCACGAACGCCCAGCGGTCCTCGCCCGCCGCCGCGTTCAGCGCGTCGACCAGCGTCACGAGCGCCTCGTCGGGCACGCCGTCGACGCGGGCGGAGTTCTCGATCTCCAGCAGACCGACGACGTCGGCGTCCAGGCCCTCGATCGCCGCGACGACCTTGGCCTGCTGCCGCTCGAGGTCCGCCGCGTCCCACGCGCCGCGCTGGTCGCAGCCCTCGCGCACCGTGACGGGCTCGCCCGACGGGTCGCGGTAGGCCACGCACGACGCGGCCTCGTCACCGAGGGTCGTGAAGTAGTTGAGGACGTTGAACGACGCGACCGACAGGTCGCCGCCCACCGGCTCGGGGGCCGCGGGGCGGTCGTTCTCGAAGGTCACGGGAGCGGGACCGCCCGCGACGACGGGCGCCGTGGGGTTGAGCTTCCAGGTCCCGTTGCGCCAGTCGACGACCAGCGGCTCGGTGACCTGGACGGCCGCGCCGACGCGCACGGGGTTGTCCAGCGACACCCACGGCGGGGTCAGCCCGCCGTTGCCGGAGCCGAGGAAGTTGGTGGACGCGCCGTCGTCCAGCACGACGCCGCGCGCGGCGTTGTCGGCGGCGGCGGCCTGCGCCTCGGCCGACCCGGGACGCGCCACCTCGGTGGGCTGCAGCAGCGGCGTGGTGCCGACCGCGAGGCCGACCTCGCCGTACTGGTTCGTGCTGTACGTGTTCGAGACCGTGAGGTCTCCCGTCGGCAGGAAGAGCATCGACTCCAGCGCCTCGCGCGCCGCGGCGTCGGCGGGCCACGTCCCGGTCACCGGGACGGGGGCGTCGGCGGCCGGCAGCTCCTGCACGTCGGCGGTGCCGCCCACGGTGACCTGCGTCAGCCCGTTGAACTCGACGACCTCACCCGTGACCTGCAGGTGCTGACCCACGGCCACCTGCCCGACCGTCGCGGGCGAGTACACGAACACGGCCTGCGAGCCGTCGCGCGCCGCGTCGCCACCGGTGCCCGGCGTCTGCAGGACGTAGCCCGCGAGGCCGCCGGCCGGGTAGGCCGCCGTCACGACGCCGGACGTCGTCACGCGTCGCCCGACCAGGGGGGACGCCTCGCCCGTGCCCTGGACCGCGGCGATGGTGACCGTCTGCGGCTCACCCGGCTCCTCGGGCTCCTCGGGTCCGGTACCGGACGCCGTCGGCGTGGGCGCGCCGGCCCGGAAGTCGGCAGCGTTGTCCGCGGTGTGGGTGTGCGCGGCGTCGCGCTGCACCGACGTCGCGTTGGTCGTGGCCGGAGCCGGCGCGGACCCCGCCCACGACGACGCGCTCGGGCCCCAGCCGACGAGGTCGACGACGGCGTCCACCTGCGCGCACCCCGCGCTGCACGTCAGGGCGTCCGCGCCCTGCACCAGCGCGACCTTGCCCGCGGTGCCGCTCATCGGCACGCCCGTGCCCTCGAGGTCGACGGGCACGTCGGGCGCCGCGGTGTTCGCGCCGAACGCCTGCCCCACGACGAACGTCGCACCCGCGGGCACGCTGCCCGACAGCGGCGTCACCTGCCACGTCGCCCCGGCGGCCGACGCGTACTGCAGCGAGTACCCCGCCAGGTCGAGCGGTGCCTCGCCCGGGTTGTACAGCTCGACGAAGTCACGGTCGAACGGCGCACCGGAGTTGCCCCCGCCGCCGTACACCTCGTGGACCAGCAGGGGTGCGTCGGGCGACACCGCCGCCTGCGCGGCTCCCGCGGTGGCCAGGCCACCGGTGAGCATCACGGCGAGCGCGGTGAGCGCCCCCGTGGACCGTCGTCGTGCGTGCACGCAGATCTCCTCCGTCGGGCGCGCGAGGGGTGGGTCACCACGCCTCGTCGCGCGAGCAGCGGCCGTCACCCGGACGGCCGGTCTCACCCTGCGTGGTACATCCGGTTCGTCGCAACTACCCGACAGTAACTATCTGGTGAACTCGTCCGACGACGCCCGGTTCACCCCAGTTCGCCCGTCGGGCGGGCGCACCGACGACGACGGGCCGGCCCCGGGGAGACCCCGTGACCGGCCCGTCGGGCGACGCTCAGGCGCGCAGCTCGGCGCCCACGCGGGCGTGCGCCTCGGCGACCACGGCGTCCCGCACGGCGGCCGTCTCCTCGGCCGTCAGCGTCCGGTCGGCCGCACGCAGGCGCAGCGCGAACGCGAGCGACTTGCGCCCGGGCCCGACCTGGTCGCCGACGTAGACGTCGAACAGCCGCACGTCCTCCAGCACGTCACCCGCGACGGACGCCGCCGCACCCACGCGCACGGCCGTCAGCACGTCCACCGCCGGCACGTCGTCCGCCACGACCAGCGCGACGTCCTCCTTCGCCACCGGGAACGTCGAGACCGGCACGGCCTCGACCGGCTCGGGCGACGACGCCGCGAGCAGCGCCGACAGGTCGGCCTCGAACGCGACGGTCCGCGCCGGCAGGCCGAGCGCGCTCACGACGTTCGGGTGCAGCTCCCCCGCGTGCCCCACCACGACGCCGTCGAGCGTCGACAGGCGTGCGCACCGACCCGGGTGGAACGGCGCCCGCTCCCGGTCGGCGGTCACCGCGAGCTCGACGCCCGCCAGCCGTGCGAGGTGCTGCACGTGCGCGATCGCGTCACCGTGGTCGGCCCGGCGTCCCGCACCCCACGCACCCGCCGGCTCCGCCAGACCGGCGAGGACGCCCGCCACGTGCAACGGCTGCGGCGGCACCGCAGCCTCGAGAGCGGCGAGGTCGGCGTCGTCGGGGCGCACCCCGCCCGGCAGCCGCGGCGCGACGCCCGGGCCCGCCGCGGGCAGCGTGACGAGCCCCAGCTCGAAGACGCCCAGGTCCCCGGTGCCGCGCGCGACGTTGCGCCGCGCGGTGTCCAGCAGCGTCACGAGGAGGTCGGTGCGCATCAGCGGCTGACCGTCGGCGAGCGGGTTGACCAGGCGCACCGCCCGGCGGCGCTCGTCGTCCTCGGGCAGGCCCAGCGCCTCGAGCTGGTCGGCGCCGACGAACGGGTAGCTGAGCACCTCGACGAGACCCGAGGCCGCGAGCGTGTCCGCGACCGCACGGCGCAGCCGCTGGTCCCGGGTCAGCCCGCGACCGGGCGGGGCGGGCGGCACGATCGACGGGATCGCGTCGTACCCGCGCAGGCGGGCGACCTCCTCGACCAGGTCGACACCCGCGACCAGGTCCGGGCGCCACGACGGCACGTCCACACGCCACGGCACGGCGTCACCCGCGACCGTGCAGCCGATCTCGGTGAGCGTCGCGCGCACCTCGTCGTCGGTGTACGGGACGCCGACGAGCCGGGCGGCCTGCGCCGGGTCGAACGCGACGCTCGCCGGTGCCGACGTGCGGTCGACGTCCGTCAGGGCGTCCTCGACCGTGCCGCCGCCGTGCTCGACGAGCAGCGCGGCCGCTCGTGCGACCGCGACCCGCGGCAGCTGCGGGTCCACGCCCCGCTCGAACCGCTTGGACGCCTCCGACGTCAGCCGGTGCCGCCGCGACGAGCGCGCGACGGACACGGGGTCGAAGTGCGCGGCCTCGAGCAGCAGGTCCGTCGTCTCCTGGCCCACCTCGGAGTCCGCTCCGCCCATGACCCCGGCGATGCCGAGCACGCGCGCGGCGTGCCCGCCCGTGGAGTCGGTGACGAGCAGGTCCTGCGGGTCGAGGGTGCGCTCGACGTCGTCGAGGGTCGTGGCCCTCTCCCCCGGGCGCGCCCGACGGACGACGACCGGCGCGGTGAGCGTGGCCAGGTCGTAGGCGTGCATCGGCTGCCCGAGGTCGAGCATGACGTAGTTCGTCACGTCGACCGCCAGGCTGATCGGGCGCATGCCGGCCTGCGTGAGGCGCTGCTGCATCCAGGCCGGCGACGGCCCGGACGCGCGCACGCCGCGCACGACCTGCGCGACGAAGCGGTCGCACCCAGGCGCGCCGTGGATGCCCTCGTCGTCCGCGATCTCGACCGCGAACCCGGCAGGTCGCTCGCGCAGCACGTCGCGCGACGCCAGGCCGCGGTCGGTGAAGCGCGCGCCCGTCGAGTGCGCGTACTCACGGGCGACGCCGCGCATCGCGAAGCAGTAGCCGCGGTCCGGCGTCACGTTGATCTCGAGCACCTCGTCGGCCAGGCCGAGCAGGCGCAGCGCGTCCGTGCCGGGCGCGGTCTCCTCCTCGCCGTAGCCGAGGGTCGAGAGCACGATGATCCCGGCGTGGTCCTCACCGAGCCCCAGCTCGCGCGCCGAGCAGATCATGCCGTCGGACACGTGCCCGTACGTCTTGCGCGCCGCGATCGGGAACGGCCCGGGCAGCACGGCGCCCGGCAGCGCGACGACCACGCGGTCGCCCACGCCGAAGTTGTGCGCGCCGCACACGATGCCGCGCGCGACGGTCGGGTTGCCGTCGTCGTCGAGGTCGTTGTGCGCGCCCACGTCGACGCGGCACCAGTTGATGGTCTTGCCGTTCTTCTGCGGCTCGGGCGTGAGCTCGAGGACCTGCCCGACGACGAGCGGGCCGGTGACACCGGAGGAGTGGATCGCCTCCTCCTCGAGGCCGACGCGCACGAGGTCGGCGGCCAGCTGCTCGGCCGTGAGGTCGGCGGGCAGGTCGACGTGGTCGCCGAGCCAGGTCAGAGGGATGCGAGGCATGTCAGATCACCGTCCGGAACTGCTGGGAGAAGCGCACGTCGCCCTCGACCATGTCGCGCATGTCGGCGATGCCGTGCCGGAGCATGAGGGTGCGCTCGATCCCCATGCCGAACGCGTACCCGGAGTACACGTCGGGGTCCACGCCGCAGGCGCGCAGCACGTGCGGGTTGACCATGCCGCAGCCGCCCCACTCGATCCACCCGGGCCCGCCCTTCTTCTGCGGGAACCACAGGTCCATCTCGGCGCTCGGCTCGGTGAACGGGAAGAAGGAGGGACGCAGCCGGGTGCGCGCCTCGGGGCCGAACATCGCGCGGGCGAAGTGGTCGAGCGTGCCCTTGAGGTGCGCCATCGTCAGGCCCTTGTCGACCGCGAGCCCCTCCACCTGGTGGAACACCGGGGTGTGCGTGGCGTCGAGCGCGTCGGTGCGGAACACCTTGCCGGGGCACGCGATGTACACCGGCACGCCTCGCTCGAGCAGGGTGCGCGCCTGCACGGGCGACGTGTGCGTGCGCAGCACGAGGCCCGAGCCGTCGTCGGCCACGTCGCCGTCCTGCGGCGCGACGAAGAAGGTGTCCTGCATCTGGCGCGCGGGGTGGTCGACGCCGAAGTTGAGTGCGTCGAAGTTGAACCACTCGGCCTCGAGCTCGGGGCCCTCCGCGATCTCCCAGCCCATCGCGACGAACACGTCGGCGATGCGCTCCGAGAGCGTCGTCAGGGGGTGGCGCGCACCGAGCGGGTGACGGTCGGTGGGCAGCGTGACGTCCACGGACTCCTCGACGAGGACGCGGGCGTCGCGCTCGGCCTCGAGCTCGGCCGTCCGCGCCGCGATCGCCGCGTTGACGCGCCCGCGGGCCTGGCCCACGAGCTTGCCGGCGGCGGCCTTGTCGGGGCCGGGCAGCGTGCCGATCGCCCGGTTGGCGAGCGCCAGGGCGCTCGCGTCACCGGTGTGCGCGAGGCGCGCGGACTTCAGGGC
>JAEWEJ010000360.1 GCA_023389455.1 Actinomycetes bacterium
GCACGGGGGTGCGGCGCCCGCCGTGGTCACGACCGGGGTGGCGGCGGCCGTGGCCGCCGCCGGGTGCGTCGACGTCAGGCGCCGATGCGGTCCAGCTCGGCCACGTCCTGCTCGGTGAGGGTCAGCCCGGCGCCCGCGACGTTCTCGCGCAGGTGCGTCACGGACGACGTCCCGGGGATGAGCAGGATGTTCGGCGACCGCTGCAGCAGCCACGCCAGCGCGACGGACATCGGCGTGGCGCCGACGCGCGCCGCGACGGCCGAGAGCGACGACGACTGCAGCGGGCTGAACCCTCCGAGCGGGAAGAACGGCACGTAGGCGATGCCCGCGCCCGCGAGCTCGTCGACCAGGTCGTCGTCGGCGCGGTGGGCGAGGTTGTACATGTTCTGCACGCACACGACCGGGGCGATCGCCCGCGCCTCGGCCAGCTGGTCGGGCGTCACGTTGCTGACCCCGATGTGCCGGACCAGGCCCTCCTGCTGGAGTCCGGCGAGCGCCTCGAACGCCTCGGCGAGCGACCCCGGCTGCGTGCCCGTCGCGTCCCCCATGCGCAGGTTCACCACGTCGAGCACGTCGAGGCGCAGGTTCTCGAGGTTCTCGTGCACCTGGCGCCGCAGGTCCTGCGGCCGGCGCGCGGGAGGCCACCCGCCGTGCTCGTCGCGCACGGCGCCGACCTTCGTCACCACGTGCAGGGAGTCCGGGTAGGGCGTCAGTGCGTCGGCGATCAGCCGGTTGGTGACGTGCGGGCCGTACGCGTCGCTCGTGTCGATGTGCGTGACGCCCATCGCGACGGCCTCCCGCAGCACGGCGCGCGCCCCGTCCGGGTCGGCCGGGGCGCCCATCACGCCGGGGCCCGTGAGCTGCATCGCGCCGTACCCGACGCGGGTCACGGTCAGGTCGCCCAGGTTCCAGGTGCCGCCGGGGAGCGAGGTGGAGGTGGTCATGTGGCCCGCCTGTCGTCGTGGGGGTGGCGCCGGGCGGCGCCTCGTCCAGTCTGGAAGATGTGCTTTCTTCCGGGAAGTAGGTACTTTCAGGTGCGTAGGTACCCGTCTCGCAGGAGGAGCACCATGCCGACGACGACCGCCGCCGAGAAGCGGGCCGTGGCCAAGGTCGAGTACGACGCCTTCCTCGCCACGTGCCCGAGCCGGCTGCTGCTCGAACGGATCTCGGACAAGTGGGTGGGTCTGGTCCTGTGCGCGCTGGGCGACGCGCCGCGGGACCCCGCCACGGGAGCCGCGGCGATGCGCTACTCCGCGCTGGGGCGCCGCCTGGCGGGAGTCAGCCCCAAGATGCTCAGCCAGACGCTGCGCGCGCTCGAGCGGGACGGCCTGGTCACGCGCACCGCGGTCCCCACGGTGCCCGTCACGGTCACGTACGAGCTCACCGACCTGGGGCACTCGCTGCGTGCCGCGCTGCGCGTGGTCAAGGAGTGGGCGCAGGACCACATGGACGACGTCCTCGCGCACCGCGACGCGTACGACGCCGCAGCCCCCTGACCGCACGCGGGCGCACAGGTCCGACCGCCCGGGGCGACTACCGGCGCGGGGTGGTGGGTGTGCCGGTGTCCGCCCACCCGGACGCCTCGAGCGGTGACCGGCCAGCGACCATCCGCTGCCCGAGCGGGGGCAGGTGCACCGGCGGGATCGTGCGGCGCACGAGGCCGAGCGCGACCGCGAGCGCCCGTCCGCTGTCGCGTCGGACGTCGCTGACCGGGGGTGCGACGAGGGTGGTCACGGTGGTCCTCCTGCGGTGACGCGGGTCTGCGACGTGGTCCTGCCGGAGAGGAGCGCGCACGGGTCCGGATGATGCGGTGCGCGAGCGTTCCGTCCGCCGCGGCCGGGCAGGCGCTCGGTCGCTCGGCGGTGCGTTCCTCGTCACCGGAGCGGCGACGTGGGGGCCGGACCTCGTGTCGGCGGGCACCGCCGGGGCACCGCCGGGGCGCCGCCGGGTCGGTTGGCGGTGGCCGTGCGTCAGGCGCCGGTCACGCCCGCTCCCACGGCGAGCATCTGCTCGCTCAGCTCCCACAGCCGGCGCGCCGAGACCGGGTCGATCGCGTGCGGGGCGACGGCGGTGATCGGGGGGCCGTCCCCGAGGCCTTCCTGGGGGACGGGGGTGGCGTCGACCGGCGAGATGTCGTTGTCCCGCAGGTAGACCCCGCCGATGCCGTCGAGGAGCGGGCTGGTCGCTGCGAAGACCGCTGTGCTGGCCCCCTGCTCCACGGTCTTCAGGCCCCGGGCCGGGTCGACCACCGTGGCGCCCATCTCGTCGATCACGCCCTGCGCCCGCAGCATCTCCACGGGCAGCGCCGCCACCGGCGCCGCCCCGGCGGGGCGGGCGGGGCCCAGGTTGGTCGTGTTGATGATCCCCGGGTGGACGGCGTACCCGCGGATGCCCTCCGGTGACCAGCGCCGGTCCAGCTCCACGGCGAACAGGACGTTGGCGGTCTTGGACTGCGCGTAGCCGAGGTGCCCGGTGTAGCCCCCGGTCGTGAAGTTCGGGTCGTCCCAGCGGATGTCCGACAGCCGGTGGGCGCCGGACGTCAGGCTGACGACGCGCGCCCTGCCCGCCGCCCGCAGCGCGGGGTGCAGGCGGACGGTGAGCTGGAAGTGGCCCAGGTGGTTGGTCGCCAGGTGGGACTCGTAGCCGCGTGCGTCGCGCACGAGGGGGCCGCCCATGATCCCGGCGTTGTCGATCAGGACGTGCAGCGGCCGGCCGGAGGCCAGGTAGCGGTCCGCGAAGGCGTCGACGGAGGCGGGGTCGGCCAGGTCCAGGCGGTCGACCTGGACGCGCGGCGTCCCGGCGAGCGCGGCGGCCGCCCGCTGCGGGTCACGGGCCCCGACGGTCACCGACGCGCCGGCCGCCGTGAGCGCACGGGTGGCCTCGCGGCCCAGGCCGGTGTGCCCGCCGGTGATGACGACGTCGAGGCCCGTGAGGTCGAGGCCGGCGAGGACGTCGGTCGCCGTCGAGGCGGGGGTGAAGCCGGTGCCGAGGGGGTGCTGGAGGGATGTCATGCCCCCACCGTGCTCCGCGCCCGGCGGACTCTGAAGAGTTGTGCGTCCGGTTTTCCTGCGCGACAGTACGACGATGCGGGGGGACGAGCTGTCCGAGGTGTTCGACCTCGTCGAGGTGCGGGGCGTGCTGACGGGCGCCATCGCCACGCGGGGCCCGTGGTTCTCCCGCGCGCGGATCGGCCACCCGCTCAAGTTCTTCGCGGTGCTCTCGGGCAATGTGACGCTCGACGCCGACGGGCTGGACGCGCCGATCGAGCTGCGCACCGGCGACGTCGGCATCCTCCGGGGCGCACGTGGGTGGAGCTGCGTGGCGGCGGCGACCTCGGGGGGACCCCGCGCGAGCTGCAGCCCGAGCCCGACCTCGCGACCCTGCCGCCCGCGGCGGACGGCACCGACGTGTTCGTGGGCGGCCGTGTGGACCTCACGCCGACCGGTGAGGCGCTGCTGCTCGCGGCGCTGCCCCCGGTGCACCACGTGCGCGCGTCCCTGCCCGAGGCGGCGGCCCTGCGCGCGACCCTCGACCGGTTGCTGGAGGAGCTGACCGGCGGTCGCATCGGCTCGGCGTTCGCGATCCGTCAGCACGGGCAGCTGCTCATGCTCGAGATGCTGCGGGCGTTCGTCGGCGCGGCCGACCTGCCGCCCGGGTGGCTCCGGCTGCTCGCCGACGACCAGCTGCGGCCGGCCCTGCGCCTCATGCACGGCGAACCGGGCCGGCCGTGGACGCTGCCGGAGCTCGCGGCCGCCGCGGCGATGTCCCGCACGTCGTTCGCGGAGCGCTTCCGTGCCGTCGCCGGCACCCCGCCGCTGACGTACCTGAGCCGGTGGCGGATGATGCTCGCGCAGCGCGCGCTGCGCGACGGCGAGGCCCGGATCGGCCCGCTGGCCGCGCGGCTCGGCTACGGCTCGGAGAGCGCCTTCAGCACCGCGTTCCGGCGCGAGGTCGGGGTGTCCCCGCTGCAGTACCGGCGCGGTGCCCGCGAGGTGCGCGGCGTCGTGCCGGTGGGCGTCTGACCGCGGGAAGCGCAGCCGCGCCGGCGGCGGGTGCTCCCGCCGCCGGCGAGCCGGGTCAGTCCAGCACCGCGTACGCCTCGACCTCGACCAGCACGTCGGGCTCGAAGAGGTAGTCCACGCCGATCGCGGACAGCGGCGGCAGGGGCGTGGGCAGGCCCAGCTCCTCGGTGACGTCCTCGATGCCGGCCACGAAGTCGGCGTACATCTCCGGCTGCCAGCCGGCGACGAAGAACCGGAGCCGGACGACGTCGGCGAATGTCGCGCCCGCACCGGCCAGGCCGCGGGCGGTGCTGCGCAGCGCGTGCGCGAGCTGGCCGCGCAGGTCGCCGGGGGCGACGGGGTCGCCGTCCGCGGTGCGCGCGATCTGGCCTGCGACGTGGACGTGCCGCGTGCCGGTCGCGACGGAGACGTGGTGGTACGGGACGGGCTGGAACATGCCCTCGGGGGTGAGCAGCTGGACGGTCATCGGTGCTCCTTCTCGGATCCATTGGGGTGGTATCCGATGTGTACCTGGTCACCGAAAGGCACTTCAACGAGACTAGGTGGCATGAGCGACACCGCCCTGGCCCCCACCGCACCGGCCCCCACCGCACCGGCCGCCCCGCAGGTCACCGCCGAGCAGCGCGAGCTGCTGGACCAGGTGCTCGACAAGTGGTCGCTGCAGGTGCTCGACGCCCTGTGCGAGCGCCCGCGCCGCTTCAACGAGCTGCGCCGCGCGATCCCCGTCGTGACGCAGAAGTCTTTGACCGCGACGCTGCGGCGGCTGGAGCGCAACGGCATGGTCGAGCGGGTCGTCGTTGGCACGCGGCCCGTGGCGGTCGAGTACCGCATCAGCGCGCTCGGGCGCACGCTGCAGGACCTCATCGACGCGCTGCTGGGGTGGAGCGCGGCGAACATGGCCGCCGTCCGGGAGGCGCGCGACCGGTTCGACGCGGCGGCCGAGGGGTGAGGCGGCTGCGACGTGCCGTCAGGCCGTGACGGGTGTCCGGGCGCCGGCAGACGGCGCGTCCGACGCGGGTGCGGCCTCGGCGGCCGACGGCGGGGCCGGGGTGGCGGGGGCGTCGGCGTACGGCCCCCAGGCCGGCTCCCGGAGCGCGGGGCAGTGCTCGGGGGTGGGGTGGTGCGCGATCTCGATCATGCGGTCGAGAGCGTCGCGGGCCGCGGCGAGCTCGGCCATGGCCGTGGTGATCCGCTCCCGCTCGGCCGCCATGAGCGCGAAGGACTCGGGGGTGGCAACCCCGGCGTCGATGCAGGGCATCAGCTGCCGGATGGTCCGGCTGGGCAGACCCGCGCCCAGCAGCTGCTGGATCAGCCGGACCCGCTCGACCGCCGAGTCGGGGTAGACGCGCTGGCCGCTGAGCGTGCGCTCCGACGTGAGCAGCCCGTGCTCCTCGTAGTAGCGCAGGGCCCGGGTGCTGACTCCCGCCTGCCGTGCGACGTCCCCGATGCGCACGTGCGCCTCCGCTCCTGCGCCCGTGTGACGCGATCGACTTGACGTTGACGCCAACGTCAACTTCTAGCGTAGCGGTCGACGGTCCCGACCGGGGCCGCCGGACGTGACCACCCTCGACGGAAGCGGTACCCATGGACGTCACCGAACAGATCGCCCTCGTCACCGGAGCCAACCGCGGCATCGGCCGGCAGTTCGTGCTCGAGCTGCTCGAGCGCGGGGCGAAGAAGGTCTACGCGACGGCTCGTCGCCCCGAGAGCCTCGACCTCGACGACCCGCGCGTCGTGCCGCTGCGCCTGGACCTGCTCGACCACGCGTCCGTCGTCGCCGCTGCGCAGGCCGCGCCGGACGTGACGCTGCTGGTCAACAACGCCGGCATCGCCACCGGCGCGACCCTGGTCACGGGCGACCTGGCCGACGTCCGCCGCGAGATGGACACCCACTTCTGGGGCACGCTCGACGTGATCCGCACGTTCGGCCCGGTCCTCGCGGCCAACGGCGGCGGCGCGATCGTCAACGTGCTGTCCGCGCTCTCGTGGTTCGCGAGCTCCGGCAACGGGGGGTACGCCGCGGCGAAGGCCGCGGAGTGGAACATGACCAACGGCGTGCGGCACGAGCTCGCCGGCCAGGGCACGTTCGTCCAGGGTGTGCTGCTCGGCGCCGCCGACACCGCCATCTCCGCCGGCTACGACGGACCCAAGATCGACCCCCGTGACGTGCCGCGCGCCTCGCTCGACGGCCTGGCCGCGGGAGAGATCGAGGTGATCGTCGACGACTGGACCGCCATGGTGAAGGCGTCCCTCGCCGGGGACGCCGGGGAGTTCCACGCGCGGATCACCGCGCTGCTCGGGGCGTAGGCGGGCCGGTCGGTGCCGGCCGGGCGTGCGCGAGGTCAGCGGCCCCGGTCGCCGAGTGCGCCCTCGAGCGCGCCGAGGGCCGCGTCGACGAGGGGGGCCACGCTCGTCGACGCGGCAACCTCGGGCCGGCTCCACCGTCCTGCAGGCACGACGTCACAGCCAGGGGGCAAGGCGTCGCTCCCGCGTCGAACAGGCGGGTCTGCTCGCCGACGTGTACCCGACGCTCGTCGAGGTGACGGACGTCGAGGACGTCCGCGCGACGGCCGATCCCGCGGCGCGGTCGCGCCGGTCGCGCGCGCGTGCCCGCAGGTGTCAGCTGTGGGCTCCCACCACCTCGATGAGCTCGCGCGACTGGGCGACGATGGCGTCACGCCACGCCTCGAACGTCGCGTCCGTCACGGCGAAGTCCGTGGCGAAGTGCTGCATGTCCGGGGTGTGGATGTGCCCCGCCGGGATGCCGAGCCCCGCCCGGTCGCGCAGCAGCGTGTTGCGGTACGCCGACTCGTTCGAGAGGTAGGCGCCGCCTCCGCCGCTGCGCGCGCACGAGTCCTCGGGCGGAGGTGTCGGCTCGACGGCGGGCGGGTACGTGTCCTCGCGCTGGAAGGCATCCTCCAGGTCCCGGGAGTCGCAGCTGGGGAAGTACGTGTAGCTCGTGTTCCACAGCACGCCGAACGCGACCGACTCGTCCTCCCACCCGTCGCCCGGCGGTCGGGGGACGTCCGCGCCCGTGCGCGCCTCGATCATCTGCTCGATCGGCAGCGTCGACGCGGTCCACTGCGGCGGATCCGTCAGCGTGTCGCCGCCACCCCACCGCGCCGGCACCTGCGTGTTGCAGCCGGGGTTGTCCTTCGCGAGCTGCGGGGCGCTCGTCAGGGGCGCGGGCGGGCAGGGCGCGAAGTCGTCGTTCCCGGCGACGTCGCCGTGGTAGCGGCCGTTCCACTGCTCGAGCGCGAAGAACGCGCCGCCCGCCTGGCTCATGGTGATCGACGCGTCCAGCCGGGCGTCGCCGGCCTCCATCAGCGGCCCGACCGTGTCCTCCAGGTACCCGCGCTCGAACTCGGGGTAGCTGACCGGCAAGGTGTACGCCTCGTAGTGCACCGTCGTGCCGTCGGGAGCCGTCGTCGTCGTCCCGTCGATCGCCAGGGCGGTCGCGCCGGACGGGTTGCCGTGCCGGATCTGGTTGCCGACCGTTCCCCGCGCCCGGCCCGTGGCGCCGCCGTCCAGCGTGAAGGGGTCGAACCCGCTGACCAGCACCCGCGTCACCTGGTCGCCCGTCGGCAGGTCGATGTCGTGCATGCCCCGGGCCGCGCGGTCGAAGGCGTCGACCAGCGACGCCCGCTCCTCGGTGGAGAGCGTGAAGTCCGGGCTCCACTGGTGCAGCACGGACATGGCCTCGAGCCGCGTCCAGTACAGCGGGCGGTCGTCGCTCGCCGGCAGCTCGCCGGCGACGCCGTCGGTCGACTGGGCGCGCGCGACGGCGTCCCGCCACAGCTCGGTGCCCAGGCGCTCGACGACGGTCGTCGCGTCGGCCAGGGAGTCCTGCCTGCAGACCTCCTCGGCGAGGGTGGCGGTGAACTCGCCGAACCCGGCGCCCTGGACCATCGCGCGGGCGAACGTGCGGTCGGCGGGCTGCGACGGGTCCGCCTCGTCCGGCAGGACGGCCGTGAGGCGTTCCTCCTCGACCGTGACGGGCAGCGAGGCGTCGGTGCAGCCCTCGGGCGCGAACCCGGCGACGATCGTGCTGAGCTCGTCGGACGCCTCGTCGAGGGCGGTGGTCGACCGCTCCTGCGGCGCGGACTGCGCGGGCGAGCAGCCGACCAGCAGCACAGGACCGAGCACCAGCGCCAGGCCGGCGGCGACGGGCGCCCTCCGCCGCGAGCGTGCACCCGGTCGAGCGTGCGGAGAGCGGCCGGGCACACGACGCATGCAGCGAGTTCCTTCCGAGCGACGACGGGGCGACACCGATGATCTGGCTCGCTCGAGCCTCTCACAGGCCAGGAGTCGA
>JAEWEJ010000323.1 GCA_023389455.1 Actinomycetes bacterium
GCGCGCGACGGTGCGGCAACCCGCGCCCGTGCCTCCGGTGGCCGCGCGTAGCGTGCGGCCATGAGCGAGCGAGCCCGGCCGGACCATGGGCGCGACGACTGAGATGCTCGACGTCGCCGGTCCCGCCCGTGCCGCCGGGGGCCCTGCCGCGCGCGCCACGACGACCCGCACCGGCGCGGTCCGCCGGCAGGACGGCTCGCTGGAGGCCGTGCTCGGGTGGGTGGGGGACCGCATCGGCACCGGCCCGCGGGAGCTGGACCGTGGCGGGCTCGCCGCGCTGCTGACCCCGCTGGGCTGGGAGGTCACCGTCCCCCACGGCGGTGCGCCCACCGCGCACGTGCACGGCCTGGTGACCGAGCGGATGGTCCTCGTGCGGTACGAGGGCTTCCCGTACACCGCGGCGTACCACCGGGCGCGGCCCGGGCCGCCCGACCCCGTGCGTCGGCTCGCCGTCGCCGAGCTGGTGCACGAGGGCACCGGCCGGTTCGTCCGCGACGGTGAGGTGCGCGAGGTCCGGCCCGGGGACGTGCTGCTGCACCCGCCCCGCGGCAGCCACGTGGTCGAGTGGACGTCCCCGCACTGCCGGCGCACGTACGCCCTGCTCAGCACCCCCATGTTCGGCCGCCGCACGGACGCGGTGCTGCGCGCGCAGGACCTGGTGCTGCGCGACGCCCCGCTCGCGCCCGCGGCCGACCGGCTGGTCGAGGTGCTGTACGCGCCGGACGTCGCCCCGCTCGTGTCCGTCACGGCTGCGCAGGCGCTGCAGGCGCTGCTGCGCGCCACCGTCGCCGGCGCCATCGACCGGCGCGGCGACGTGCCGTCACCGGACCTGCGCGCGCAGGTCCGCACCCTGGTGCACGAGCGGTTCACGGACCCGGACCTGGACGCCGACGCCGTCGCGCGGGAGCTGCGGATCAGCCGCCGCACCCTGTTCGCGCTCTACACGGACTGCCCCGGGACGTTCGCCTCGACGCTGCGCGACATCCGCCTGGACCACGCGGCGGAGCTGCTCGCGGGCGTGGACCGGGGGTGGGCGGTGCGTCGGGTCGCCCGTGAGGCGGGTTCGCCGGGCCCGCCCAGCTCGCGCGGGCGTTCCGGGATCGGTACGGGGTGACGCCGACGCAGTACCGGGCGGCCGCGCTGCGCGGACTGCCGCTGCCCGAGCGTCGCGACGTGCCGGAGCCGGGCGCGGGCTGAGCACCCGTCCGGCCGGCGCCGTCCGGCGGGGGGGCCGGGGGATCGGATCATCCGGGCAGGGATGACGTCCCGTGCACGGGGGCATGACGTTGCGGGCGGCGGGGCCCCGTCCGGCGGGTCGGCGTCGACCACGGTGGGGCGACTCTCACCAGCCGGAGGCTCCACCATGCCCGCACCGCGACACGGCCGATCCCGTGCCCGCGCCCTGTTCTCCGTCGTCGCAGCCGCGCTCGTCGCGCTGCTGGCGCTGCCGCTGACGACCGCACCGGCGGTCGCCGCCGACCCGGAGTACCTGGCGCTGACCAAGACCGTCGACCGGTCGGAGCTCGCCCCGGGCGACACGTACACGTACCGGGCGCAGGTCGCGTGCTCGGAGCAGTCCTGCCTCGGTGCGACGCTCGTCGACGAGCTCGGTGAGCACGCGGGCCACGAGCTGGTGCGGGTGCAGCTGCTGGCGTCGGCGCCGGCGCTGACGTTCGCCACCACGTGGACCTCGGGCGGGAGCACCGGACCGGACGCCCCGGCGGTGGTCGCGGCCGACACGCGGCTGTCGGTGGCCTTCGAGCAGCCCACCGTCAGCCCGACGGGCACCGGCATGCAGTCGGGGCAGACGTTCACCGCGGAGCTGACGCTGCGCGTGCCGACGACGCTGCCGCCGCGCACCGACGTCGAGCTCGTGAACCGTGCGGCCGTCACCGCGTCGAACTCCGCGCCCGCGACCGGCACCGCGAAGGTGCACGTCGTCGTGCCCGTGACGGTCGACGTGACGCCGACGAAGACGTGGGCGCCCGCGGAGGTCGCGTACGACGCGGGGACCGCGTCGACCGTGCGCATCGGCGCGACCAACGGCGCGAACGTCGAGGCCGCGCGCCTGGTGCTGCAGGAGCCCGCGGTGGCGCCGGACGGGGCGGCCGCGCTGGACGCGGCCAACCCGTTCGCGCTGGTCGACCTGGCCTCGGTGGGCGCGGTGCAGGTGCCCGCGCAGTGCACGGGCGTGACGCTCGAGGCGTACGTGCAGGTGGCCGGCGTCTGGCGCTGGGTCGCCGGGCCCGGCGGCCTCGACCTGCCCGCCGGCCACGGCGCGGGTGACGTCGCCGGGGTCCGGGTGACCTGTGCGGACGTCGTGCCCGTGGGGGCCACGCTGCAGCTCGACCTGGGCGTCACGCAGCGGGCCAGGCACCGGGGCACGGGCGCGGACCTCTCCGTCGCGTCGCACCGCGTCGTCAACACCGTGCGGGCCACCGTCGAGGTCGCCGACGTGCCGCCGGTGAGCCGCGACGCCTCCGCGCCGTACCGCGTCGACCCCGTACGGCTGGGCACCGAGGTCGCCAAGTCGTTCGCCCCGGACCTCGTCTCCGCGGGCGAGACGAGCCTGCTCACGCTGAGCGCCGTGCAGGCGTCGGACGTCCCGGTGGCCGAGCTGCGTCTCGCCGACCAGGGGTTCTTCGGAGCCGACGCCGGGTTCGGCGGGTTCGACGCCCCGCCGTCGTGGCCCACCGGTGCCACGGACGCCGAAGTCGTCTACGAGCTTTCCGACGGCTCGACGCAGGTCAGGCCCGTCACCGCCGGCAACGTCCCGGACGCCCCGGACCTCACGGGCGGCAGGCACGTCACCGGTCTGCAGCTCGTGTTCACGGGCGCTGCCATCACCCCCGCGGGCCCCGCCACCGCCGGTGCGGTCCTCCTCGTCACGACCGATCCGCGGACCAGCGGCCCCAACCAGGAGCTGCGCAACACGGCGACGTCGACGGTCACCGCAGCCAACGGCAACACGGCGGACGCGTCCGCGGACGCGATGCTGTCCGTCGTGCCCGCGGCCGTCGGCGTCACCCTCGACAAGACGGTGCGCCCGAGCACCGACCTGCGCCCGGGGGACACCGCCGTCGTCGGCCTGACCACCACGCTCGCGGTCTCGTCGTCCTACGTCACCGCGGACCACCTCGAGATCACCGACGCGTGGGACGGGTCCGCCGGCAGCTTCTGGGACGCCTTCGACCTGGTGGGCGTCGCACCGACCCAGATCCCGGCGGGGACCGCCGTCACGGTCCAGGTGCAGGCGCAGGACGGCACGTGGCACGACGTCGCCGCGCACCCGTCCGCGACCACCGCGTGGCTGCTCACGGTGGACGACGGCCAGATCGCCGCCGGCCTCGGCGGTGCCGCGACGTCCACCGTGACCGGTGCCCGGATCCTGCTCGACGCGCCCGACGGGTTCGAGGAGAGCACCACGGTGACGCCGTACCTGCTCACCACCGTGCGCAGCGCGCTGCGCAGCAGCGGAACGGCCCCCACGGCGACGGCGACCCGCCGCAACGCCGCCACGGCCGAGGCGACCGGCACCACCGGGGGCCTGACGCCGGTCACCGTCCGTGACGACGACGGTGACGTGGCCGACGCGCGCGTGGACCCCGCGCCGCGCGGCACCGGCGCCGTCGGCATCACCAAGTCGTGGAACAACCCGAACGTGGACGCCCAGACGGGGCAGCAGCGCACGACGACGCTGTCGTGGCGCACCGACGCCGGTGCGTCGTCCGTGGCGGTCAGCGACCCGGCCCCCGCGGACGCGGCCGCACCCGTGGCGCAGACGGTGTTCGACGCGTTCGACCTCGTGCGCGTCTCGCCCGTGGGCCTGGGTGACCTGCGCGTCCCGTACACGAACGGCTGGTACCTGCGGTACGACACCGTGACCGACGTGCAGCTGCTGCGGCCTGACAGCGGCGGCGCGCCCACGTGGCAGTCTGTCCCCGCGCCCGCGGGCGGCTGGGTGGGCACCGGCGGGTTCGTCGGGCTGACCCTCGACGCGCGGCAGCGGGCCGAGGCGCAGGGGGTGCGCCTCGTGCTCGAGGAGAACACCGCCGCCCGGGTGGCGGCACGCGAGCTCGGCCCTGCGCTGGACCCGTACGCCCCGGCGCCCGGCTCCGGGGTGGCGGCGTCGTCCGGCAGCCGTTCGTTCGCCCTGGTGTGGCAGCTGCGGGAGGTCCGCCGCTCGTCCGGGGACTGGGTCACGCACGTGGCGACGTACAACACCACCGACCGGGGCGTCGCGCGCAACACCGCCGGCGTCACCGCCCAGCGGGCCGACGGCGTGATGGCGGCGCAGGACCACGCGGACATCACGATCACGGGGTCGACCCCCCTGGTGCGGGTCACGAAGAGCGTCACGCCCGCCGGTGACGCCTACGTGCCGCGCCCGGGCGTGGTCGCGGACGCCGACTGGCCCACGCGGACCTTCACCGTGGTGGCCGGCAACGGCGCCGTGGGCCGTGCCTCCTACGTGCGCGTCACGGACCCGGCCTGCTCGGACACGGACGTGCAGACGTCGCCCTGTGCTCTGGCGGACCCCACCGCCGACCCGTTCACCGGTGCGGTCGAGTGGCTCGCGCCCGGCGGGACGGCGAGCGTGTTCGACCGCGTCGACCTGACCGACGTCGACGTCACCGCGAGCGTGCCCGGCGAGGTCGACCTCGCGGCGTCGACGGCGTGGGTGCTGCGGTACCGCGACGGCGCCTACGTCAGCGAGCGGACCACGGCCACGGCGCTCGCGGCGATGACCGCGGCCCAGCTCGCGGACGTCGTGGGCGTCAGCGTGACGTTCCAGGGGACCTCCCCGCAGACCACGGGTGGCACGATCACGCAGGCGAACGACCTGCGCCTGGTGCTGACGACGCGTCTGCGCACCCACCTGCGGTCGACCGGTGCGGAGCAGCTGCTGCGCGCGGGCGCCACGCTCGACGTCGACAACCACGCCTACGCGCAGTCGTACGACCCGGTGCTCGACCCGGACGGCGCCGTCCTGGCGGCCGGCACCGCGCGGGCCGGCGTGCGCCTGACCGGTGGCGACATCAACGTCGGCGTCACCAAGACCATCAGCCCGAGCACGGTCACCGAGCCGACCCGCGCGCAGCCGCTGACCGTGCGGCTCACCGCGAACCAGGGCACCGCGCCGGTGGGCACCCTCGCGCCCGCGCAGGTGCGGCTGCAGGACGACGTGGCCACGTCCCCGGACTTCTGGGACGCGTTCGACCTGGTCGGCCTGGGTGCCATGACGCTGCCGACCGGTGCCGACCGCGTCGCGGTGGACGTGCACGGGCCGTTCGGGCCGGACGGCGCCGACGCGTGGGTGGCCGGCACGCCGCACGCCAGGAGCCCCGCGCTGCCCGTGGCGGCCGAGCGTCTCGGTGACGTGACGGGCGTGCGGGTCGTGTACTCCCGCGTCGACGGCGGCCTGTTCTCCACCGCCGTGCCCGCCCCCGGCTGGACCGCCCGCGCGGACGTGCAGGTGCGGCTCCGGGACGCGTCCCGCGCCACCGGCGACCCGATCACCCTGGGCGGCACGCCGCTGGCGGTGACCAACGAGGTCGTCGCGCAGGCGGACCGCCTGAACGGCGAGGCGTCGCAGGAGCGCGCGAGCAGTGCGGTCGTCACGATGTTCGAGGGGACGCACCGCCTGGCGGTCACCAAGCTCGCGAACGGCGGGGACCGGACGGTCGACGTCGGCCGTGCGGTGCCGTGGGACCTGACGTTCCGGAACACGGGCACGGGGTACCTCACGGTCGCCGAGCTGCGCGACACGCTGCCGACGCACCTCGTGTGGACCGGCGAGACCGCGCCGCAGGTGACGGTGCCGGCGGGCGGGCGGATGTCCGACCGGGTGACGGTGCGACGTGACGGGGCCGACCTGGTGGTCACCTGGCCCGCCGACGCGCGCACCCTGGCGCCCGGTGAGAGCGTCACGGTGCGCCTGGAGCTGGAGCTCCAGCCGGGCCTCGGGGCGGGGCAGCGCGCCGTCAACACCATGACGGTGCGGACCGCGCAGACGCTCGACGCGTGCACCGCGATCGACGGCACCCGCCCCGTGACGGGCGCGTGGGCGGACGACCCCGCCACGTGCGGTGCGACCGACCACGTGACCCCGCGCAGCGGGCCCAACCTGTTCACCGTCAAGGGCGTCCGCGGCTCGCGGCCCGGTGCCGCGACACCGGACGGCCAGGAGTGCTCCCCGGTGGTCGAGGCCACCGGTGGGGCGTACTACCGCACGCCGTGCGTGGCGCGGTCGGTCGTCGGCGGCGTCGACGACTGGGTGCTGCGCGTCGTCAACGGCGGCACGACGAGCGTCGAGGAGCTGACGATCTTCGACCCGCTGGCCGCGGTCGGCGACACGATGATCATCTCCGGCGCGTCCCGCGGGTCGGTGTACCGGCCGCAGGTGGTCGCGGGGTCCCTGCAGGTCTCGGCGCCCGCGGGTGCGACCGTGGTGACCGAGGTCGCGACGACGCCCGGCGTGTGCGCCGGCACGTGGGCCGGGCTCACCACGGGTGCGGTCTGCGAGCAGGCGGGCGAGTCGTGGCAGCCGGTCGGCCCGGCCACGGACTGGGCGGCCGTCACGGGCCTGCGGGTCCGCGCGGACCTGCGGACGTCCGCGGGTGGCGCGCTGCTCAGCGGTGAGCACGTCGACGTGACGTTCTCGACGCGCAACGTGCTGGCGGACGCCGGCACCGGCGACGGCGTGCCCGCGGGCACGGCCGCGGACGACGTGGTGGCGTGGAACCAGTTCGGGGTGAAGTACCGGGACCTCGGCGCTGCGGAGTGGAAGAAGATCGCGCCCGCCACGACCGGGGTGCAGGTCCTCACCGGACCGCTCGAGGTGCGCAAGGTGGTCGACGGCGCCGCGGCGGCGTTCGCCCCCACCTCCTTCACCGCCGACCTGGTGTGCACGCTCGACGGCGCACCGCTCGACCTGGGCGCCGCCGCCGTGCTGACGCTCGACGACGGCAACGGCTACACCGCGCGGGTCGACGGCGTGCCCGTCGGCGCGCGGTGCGACGTCACGGAGTCCGGCGTGCCGGGTGACCGCGGCGAGACCACCCGCTCGGGCACCGTCCGCCTCGAGATCGACGAGCCCGGCGTAGCGGGGGCGGTCCCGGCCGCCCAGGTTGCGACCCTGACGAACTCGTACGCGTTCGGCACCCTGTCGGTGACCAAGCGTGTCGACACGTCCGCCACCACCGGCACCACGGGTCCGTTCGACCTCGCGCTGACGTGCACCGCGGCGGTGACGGGCGAGCCCGTGCTGTTCGGGGGCGTCCCGGAGCTGACGTTCTCGCTGCGCGACGGGGAGACGTTCGTCGTGCCCGGCGGCACCGTCCCCGTCCGGGCGACGTGCGCGGTCCGGGAGACCGGTGACGGCGGGGCCGACCGGGTGACCCTGCTGGGTGCCGGCGTGGTGCCGACGGGGCCCGGCGCGGCCGACGTGACCGTCGGCACCGACCCGGTGCTGGTGGAGGTCGTCAACGGCTTCGACGCGGGCGTCCTGCAGGTCCGCAAGGAGGTCGACGGTGACGGGGCCGCCACGTGGGGAGCGCAGGCGACCTTCGGCTTCACGGCCGTGTGCACCTACCGCGGCACCACGGTCCTCGACGAGCGGTTCGACCTGCGGGCCGGCGGGGTCCGCACGTTCGGTACCTTCCCCGCGGGGACGGGCTGCGTGGTCGAGGAGGTCGCGACCGGCGGGGCGACGCGCACGATGCTCGCCCCGGCCGACGGCACCGTGACCATCGGCGCGCCGACGGGCGGCGCGGGCGTGTCGAGCGAGGTCGTCACCGCGACGAACACGTTCGACGTCACGTCCGTCGACCTCGTCAAGCGGGTCACGGGCGACACGACGGTCGACGGCGCGCAGGGGCCGTTCACGGTCGAGCTCGCGTGCACGTGGCCCGTCGACGGCACCGACGTCGCGCTCGAGGTCCCCGGCGGCGCGCAGCGCGTGCTGCGGGCGCCCGCCGCGCTGACGACGACGTGGTCCGGGCTGCCGGTCGGCGCCGACTGCGTCGTGACCGAGACCGCCACCGGGGGAGCGGCGCACGTGAGCTCGACCGTGACGGTCGAGGGGCGCCGTGCGGCGGCCTCCGACGGGGTGCGGGTGCCCGTCGTCGGGCTGGCGGGGACCACCGCGCCGGGGCAGGCACAGGTTGAGCTCGTCAACAGGTTCGACACCCCGCCGGCGGCTGCCGACGGTGGGGTCGCGGCGGCGGGTGACCCGCTCGCGCTGACGGGCGCGCAGGTCGGGCGCGTCGCGCTGGTGGCGCTGCTGCTGCTCGGGGTCGGTGGTGCCCTGGTGGTGCTGCGTCGGCGCAGGGCCTGAGTCGGGGGGCGGCCCCCCCCCCCCCCCGCCCCC